>NZ_KB894594.1:0-68166 GCF_000374545.1 Anaeromusa acidaminophila DSM 3853 | reverse complement strand
GTTTGTAGACTACCTATAAGGGTTTGAAACTAGTATTTTTTAAAAAACAAATTCTCGGTTAACCTGTTAGGGTTTATGTTCTTAGCTATAAGCGATATGTTTATAGCTTTTTTACCCAAGATATAATCCTATAATGTCGAAATTAACAAAAGGCCCTGGACGTTAAAAATCGTCTAGGGCCTTTTGCAATATCTGTTGAGCGAGCATTTGATCCACTTCTTGGGCAGTCTCAATTGTCTCTTTTAAAAATCGGTGATAGTATTTTGTTTTTGCACTGGCTTTTTCCGTGGAAAAGTCCAAAAGTGAAATGACTTGCTGAAGCCATGCGAGAAGTTCGAGATTTTCTTTTTTTTGATCAACGAGGTCATGTTTAAACCCCATATAGCTTCCAGTGATAATGGTCGATTCTAATTGACTGAAAGGGAATATGGCCGTAACCGATCCATCTGTTTTGGTCATTCGTTTGAAAAGTATTTGAACAGTATTGTCACAACTTTCGATGAAGCTTTTAAACGACGGAGCAATTTCAATAAATGGGGTTCCCTTTTCATCAAGGGATTCATGAAAAGCGGTTATTTCTTCTTCTTCATGGTGATACGCATCTTGGTATCCGGTGCCCAGGATGGTCATATCCTTATGGTATACCGTACCTTTTGTGATGTACCCTCTACATAATATGCTGCGACGTAGTAATCGCATGGCGATCTTATGACATTCGTTAATCATGTTGATGGCGCCGGCTTCGGATATCTCACAGGATAGAATAACACAATCGGATATTTGAGTTATCTCAAAATCCATGTGCGGCTGGATGCACTGACTATGGGGGCATATAGGCGGTGGCTGTGATTCATGGTAATAGGCTTTTCGCTCCTGGGACCCTAACAACTTCATGATTTCGAGTATTTCGGCAAGGTCTTTTCCTTGGCCGGAAATAGAATCGGTGACCATTTGTTTAAAACCAAGAATATCGATAAAAGCAATAAACTTTTCGGAGTAGTTTAGATGGTTGCTCAAATTAACATCTTCTTTCTTTAGGAAGCGTTTATTATTTATCTCCCATGTTTCCATAGAGCCGCAACATTCCAGCATACGTCACCAGCCAGGTCCCGCCCGACTGGCGGCACTCTTCACTAGTAAAGCGGCCAGATACACAGGCCTTACGAACCGTAGATTGAGACAGATTCCAAAGTAACGCCGCCTCGGATGCGTTATATACCCGGTCAACCGAACCGGACATATGGCGTAGTTGCCGAGCCCAAGCCGCCAACACCGGATCTTGAAGCCGGTCGGCGGTTTGCTGCCATGTTTCTCCTTGGGCCATATTCCATTCACCAATAGATAATAGATAGCCCCGGACTACTTCAAATAATTGATTCAGAGTTAGGTAGGAGGGGTTTGGCTTTGTTACCATCATTTTGCCTCCTTTGCAACAGGGATAATCTCGCAATATTCTTTGGCATATACGCTGTTTAAGTCACAGACTGCTTTGCCCCGCAAAAATAAAGACGGTACTCCTTGATAAAGGTCAACCGTTAAAATCTCCCCCGGCTGGGCGGGAACCTCGAGACCTTCAGGGATAGCGCGTTGAACTAGATAAATTTGATTGTTACTCATAAAGTCCTCCTAATATTGCAGTGAATAGCTTGTGCTGCGGCCGCCGCCGTCATCTTTTTTTAGAATATCGTCTTTGAGTAGATCGTTAATGTCACGGTTCGCTGTGTCTTGGGAGCAACGAGCCAGCTTGGCCCATTTAGAAGAAGTTAGTTTACCCTCGAAACTATCCATGAGAAGGTTTAGGATTTTTCGTTGCCGGTCATTAAAAGCCCTAGCCTTGTGGGATTCCCAAAAATGAGCTTTCTTTAGGACCTCTGTGGTTAGCTGCTCGGCACTTTTTACGGCGTCAATAAGAGTACGAAGGAACCATACCAACCCTTCAGTAATATCTAGGTCTCCCTTTTGAATATCTTCTAGAACCATGTAATATGCATCGCGTTGTTTGCGAATTTGCGAAGAAAAGCTGTAATAACGATGTTCGTTTGATTCGGATCGCGCTAAAAGTAAATCCGTTAAGGCCCGGGCGATACGCCCGTTGCCATCCTCAAACGGATGGATGGTAACAAACCAAACATGCGCAACCAATGCTTTTAATACAGGTTCGACTGTTTCCTCTGTATTAAACCAAGTGAGAAAACGGTTCATTTCCGCAGGGACTTTCCCTGCGGGCGGGGCCTCAAAATGAACCTGCTCCCGTCCTATTCTTCCTGAAATGACCTGCATCGGGCCAGCTTCTTCTCCGCGCCAATTCCCGACCGTTATTTTATAACGTGTGCGTAAAACCACTACGCCTTCAGGCTCGTGGATGTAAGCACCTCGTCGTTATCCTTGATTTTGGATATACTTCTCAATAATTGCCTTGCTTACATTACCTATAGAACAAACAAAATAGCCGTCGCTCCAAAAGGTGCGTTCTTTCCAAAAATGCTTTTGCAGGGTTCTTTGGTTGTCGTTAGTTCGCCATAATCGGTAAGTTGATAGTTGTTTGAGTAGGCGTACTATCTCCAAGATGGATTGGGTGGGATTGTAGTGGACTAGGAGATGGATGTGATTTTTGTCTACTTCCATCTCTATAATCTCAAAATTGTTTTCTTCTGCAATGTCGAACATAAGCTCTTTGATTTGAGTACCGAAGGGAATGAGTAGATGTTTTCGGTACTTGCAGACGAAAATGAGGTGTACCATGATTAGATATTTGCTATGGTTTTTTGTGATATAATCCATGATCTTCTTGCACTGTCCCTTTGCATTTTTTGAAATTTCGGAATGGGCTTTAGTTTGACTGTTTGATACTGTGCGTCCATGAGGATAGCGTAACCAGTGGACATTCTGCCTTTAATGAAGTAGTAGCTGCCTTGATAGGTTACTTTGTCAAACTTGCGGAATCCTTGGATTTTGCCTGTTGGGATTCGTTGCTCGGAACGGATGCCTTTGGTTTGTTGGTAATCACCATCGGGGATACACTTTTTTAGGATGAGTTGACTCGTTTTGTAGATGGGTTTTGCACCTTGGGTTGCTATGAAGATGGCATCGATGTAGTGTTTTTTTTCATTTGTGTGCTGCTGACGATGCTCTTTGGTGATAAATCCGAAGGTTTCTTGCACTGTGGGTAGTTGTTTGAGGAGTTGAACGCGGATCGTGTTCATTTGGGTTGCGTGACTAAGTTGACCTTTCTTTTTGCCTTTAAGTTTGAGTGTGATTTCATTACTATGCACTTTGTCGTGGCAGGGTTTGCAAAGGGTGATGAGGTTTTCTTGATCGTCTGAGCCGCCTTCGCTTCGGTAGAGGATGTGGTGGACTTCTAGTCGATGGTCTTTGGATTTTCCTTTGCAATGTTGGCAGGTGTATTGATCGCGAGTTAATACATAGGCTTTGGTATTGGCAAAACCGTAGTTGATGCCTTGTTGGTAGAGAAGTTTGTTAGTTAGGACTTCGGGATTTTTCAAGGCGTGTGGGTCGAATGTGGCTGTTTCTAGGATTGTTTTTGTGATGGGTAATATGGATTTCACGAAGTTGATTTCTTTAATATGGGAATTAATTTTGCTTGTCATGGTTGGTGAAAAACGATTGGTTTTGATGCTGTTTTTGCGATTGCGCCATCTAGCTTGGCGGTATCTCGTTTTTCTGTTGCGACGGTTACGACGATATTTGGAACGGTCTTTCATTTTGCCTGCAATATCGTTTCGGATCTCGATTTCGGAGAGGTAGAGGACGTTGCCTTTGGGTCTTATGACAGCACTACCTATGGTTTTGCTACCTGTATCGATGCCGTGGGTTAATGGTTGGGTATAGGTAGTGGTGCTTTCTTGTAGCAACTTGATTGTAAATGGTAATTTGCGAATGACTTTTGCTTTGCCTTGACGGAGTAATATTCTAGCCTTTGCTGGCGTAGTTGGCATTAGGGGTTTTCTGTTGTGGTCTAGGACATATACTAGGTTCATAAACATTCAACCTTTCGGTAAAACCTCTGCCCGAAGGCAGGTGGTGCGTAACCTTACACTGTTACCGTGTAAGGTGTCCGTCTTCATCTCGACAATGATAAAAAGGCTTTTCATGCTTACGTCACCGAGCCTTACCTTCAACTCTTCTTAAACGCAAACGATAGTGCAGCGGTCTGATGCGTCAACCGCAGGTATCATGACCTAATTATCGGAGTACCTGTTTCTAGGTACTGAGTCTGGTGAACTAGCTTCCGTTTCCAGAAGCCACTATCCCTTTAGGGGAGTGGGTAGTTCACGGTGATGGTAGAAGTACCAACGCCCATCAAAGACGTGTATGGGCAACTCCTGGCTGATTGCCAAGGCAACGGCCCAGCCAGTTCCGCCGCGGACTTGTGCCCGATTGTCTTCAATGGGAGCGATGGCTTCAACCGCATCGGAAAAATGCACCTGGAACCAATTGCGTTGAAGCAGCCGGCGCACAAAGGCGTTGTTGGGCGGGTAGCACTTACGCAGGTATTGGCTGGCAACCATTAAATCATTTGAGGAAACTTGCAATTCTTCATCGGAATGAATGATGGGTGAGCAAGGGTATGCAATGGAGTGACCCTGAAAACTATGCTGAAATACTTCAAAACCATGAAGGGTACCCATACGAGCAAACTCTTCATCTGCTCCAATGGCCCCGCCCGTGTGAATTTTTGCTTGCATGAATAGCCCTCCTTTTGTATTCCTATTGTCATTATATAGTATCTAAAAAGATAAAACAAGCAAAAAGTTTATCGAAAAACGCACTAAAGCCCTTGAAATATCGTTAGCGATATTATATAATAAGGATAGAAACTTAATACAAGGAGGGCATAAACATGAGCGAAACAATAACCGTCACTACAAAAGAACAGGCATGGACTGAAGCCGATAAGATTTTTCCGACCGACTACCAAAAAGATGAAGTTGCAAGCACGAACGCAGGGTATGCGATTTACAGGCACCCGACACGTAACCATCTTTCCCGCATTTGCGATCTGGGTAACAGGCTGGAGGTCTTGACTGGCGAACATGGCGAGAACGTAACTAATATTTGGATTCAGCCGGAAATCATCCAAGACATGGGTACTAACATGAGCGAAGACGATTATCAAAAGCTTTCCGGGAATAACAAGGAATGGAAGTTGACGGAGCAGGAAGCTATTATTCAGATCAACCGCGAATTTGGGTTTGAAGCATCAAAAATTAGGATTATCAGAGAGGTAAAAACCTATATTAAAGAAGGAGTTTACGCTAAACCGTATCAGACGTACGACCGAATTCCGCAATATTGCGCGACGGATTATAACTACATTCGCTTTGATGTAAACGGTTGGCAATATGAAATAGTAAATGGAACTTTAAGACACTATTACAACTAACTGAATTGCAGAGTGACGGAGCGTATGCTCCGGTAATGCACTAACCGAAAGGTTACAGGTCACAAGTCCTGAGTGCAAAAAAGGAGAGGATGAAATGGAAGTTGATAAGTGGGTAGACGGATATAAAGTACGGATTTTCCCTTGGATAGACCGCAAAAACATCTATGTAAATATCCAGTATTATGCCCCAGGTTCCTCGCTCAGTAAACCGCCTTTGTTGGATAAATCAGCACTCATTGAGGATAATCCCGCTGGTCGTCATTTCGCGTATGAACTCACTAGCACTTGCGTTGCATATATTGCTAGTTTGACAGTACAAGTTGATAGAATACCACATATTAAAGTAGCGTGATGGGGGCCACGATGATTGAGGAAAAAAAGGAGCGATAACAATGGGAAAATGTACTTTTTGCGGCCGCGAAGCAGATCAATCTACAAGATTTGTAGGAGGATATGAAATTTTAGAATGCTGCACCGATTGCGAAGAAAAAATCAATAAAGAAACAAGCATTATTGACCGGATTGCAACTGCCAATGGAGTGGAACTAGACATGATTATGGCAGAGTACTTGGAAAGTATCGGCAAAAAAGAAGAATGGAAAGATGGCCCATGGCAAGAGCTTTATGAATATGAGGGAGACAAGGTTGCCGGTGCTGCCTACGAGAGATGGTCCGTATTGCATGATCAAGGAGAATACGATGCGAAGCGCCAGTTTATTCGGTAGTCCAGTTTCCAGAAAGGAGTGGGTTAATGTATGTCAATAAATGGCCCTGTCATTATTGAGCAACTTAAGGGAGTTACGTTGTACACATGGGATCATAAGTTTTACCAAGTAGATATTGATTTACCAGCAGGAGAGGAAATGTGCGTTGGAAGCTATGAGTCATTGGAAATTGCTCAACGGTGGTTTTACAAGACGGTTATAAATCAAATTTATTATTTCCATCATGAATTACCGGCAAAAGTTCAGCGGCTTCTAAACCTTGCAAATAATGCCGCAGCATACATTGGTGAAGTTAGAAATTGTGTTGTAATATCGCTGAAAATTTTAAAAGGTTGTCAGTGAACGCAGAGTGATGGGGGCAACGGCCTCCAGTAATGCGGCAAGTCGGTCACAAGCCCGACAGCAGCAGTTGAGAGCAAAGGGGGGATTTTTTTGAAAGTTAGGATTAAAACCCATAAAGAGGGCGGACATTATTGTTACTGCTGCGGTAAAGAGATTAAAAAGGAATATTTAATAAATCTTGGCAGTGCTGGTTCTGAATTTGAAATATGCCGCAGCTGTTTGAAAAAATTAAACAGACAAATTACTAGGGTGTTGGAAGCATAACGATTAAAAAATATCTTCGTCATAGGATTCAGGCTTAGAGTGATCCCAAGTCTTCCGTAAATAAAATTAGGAGAAAAAGAATGCTAATGCTTAACAATATTGCTATCGCCGTTCAAATGATAGAAAACAATTTGGAACTAAAAGGGGATTCTCGTTTTGAATTAGAGAGATTGGAGCAGTTAGAAATCAACTTATCTGAGCTAAGATATCAAAAGGCTAATACAAATTGCATTAATGAACTTGCAGAGAAAATTAAAAATATCCGCGCGCGGATCCAAAAAGGGGCTAATGTTAATGAGCCTAAAGGATAAACAAATTGAACAGTTGTGGGAAGAGCTAGATAATATTCCTTTTGATGAAAATGACCAAATGGAATTGATTCTGGCTGAGGATTGGAATGGGTTTGAAAGAGGGACGGATCGCAATACTATTTGGCAATGGTTTAATGAACAGCATTCAAAAGGAATCGTGCATTTAATGGAATTGCGGTAAGGCGGTATTACCGCAAAAGGAGGCGGTGGGTATAACTAAAGCGGAACGGATATTTAAGCAAAGCTATCAAGGTTGTAAAAAACACATCGATACATGGGGATATGAAACGACTCTTAATAACAACCGTCTTAACCTAGAATCCTTTAGGGATGAATTGAAACGATTAAAAAGCAATCATTAGACGAAAAGGGGAAGGTGCGAAATTGAGTTATTACAAAGTTAAGAGCAAAACAAGTCCGGTGGTTTTTATCGAAAAAAATCCTGATTTGGTCTACGACTCGGTTGAACGGATTACCGGTGACGAGCTGCTAGCGATTGAAGCATCAAGCTGGGCCGATTTGGCTACGGAGGGTGATGTATATGAAAGTGAATTGTTTGTAGTGGAAGTGATTGAATAAAGGTGGTGGTGCTTGTTGAGTAAATGGAAGGTGTTTAACCGACAGGGTAAATATCTTAAGACTGTCACGGAAAAAGACACGGCAAAACTGGAAGAACGTCTCCGACAGGATGGAGTGTATGCGCATCGAGTCGAGAGCTTCCAAAGCCGTCCCGAACGATGGCAACAGCTTTCGTTTAAGGAAAAGCTGGAAACCTTAGGCTGGGAATTCAGAAATGGCGTATTGGTAAATACGGATTGGTAAGAGGGAGGGAAAAATTGTGGATCGTGCCCAAGTGCTTGCAGGGCTGTTGGACTTAATCGAAGATCGTAAAGCTCTTGTTGGTCCCGAAGATACCAATTCTATCTTTCTTCATGATATTGAGGTATTGGAAGCGGCGGTGAATCTAATAGGAGGTCCAGTTGGGTAAAATGCGCAGAGTGGCCCGACAATGTAGTCGGGTTAATGCGGGAGCCGAAAGGCTGCGGTCACAACCCCGCCCGCTGTTTTGTTTTAAGGGAAAGGTAACTAATAAAATATAAGGAGGCCATATAAGTATGAATTTAAAAAAACTCCCCTATTCAGCCCGTAAGTGTGTAATTAAGGCCCGAGTGGGCGGGAGTTGCACCTGCAATCACAAGGAGTGCTGGCAAGACGTCCATATCAAGGCCGTTGTGCCTGTAAAAAATAAACAATAGAGGTGGGGAAAGAACATGGCAATTGGACTCATTCAAATAGATGGCAAGCTTCCAAACTTGGCCTTGATGAAAATCAGTAATTTTTATAAACGGACGGGGGAAATGGTTGAGTTTGTGGTTCCTGGCAGAACCTATGAAAAGGTCTATGCCAGTGTTCTTTTCTCTTGGAACCGTGATAAGGCGTTGGAGTGGGCCCGAGTGTATCCAGATCTTGAAGTGGGCGGGACCGGCTATGACATTCATAAGACCCTCCCGCCCGAAATCGACGCCATGAGCCCCGATTACGACCTCTATACCGTAGAACAGGTGGCCGCGCAAATTCGCCACGGGATTCGCAGTAAAGAGAGCACGCTGCATAAAGCCCAGGATATCGTCAATATGGGCATTGGCTTCACTAGCCGCGGTTGTTTCCGAAATTGTGCTTTTTGCGTGGTGCCCAAAAAGGAAGGGCAGCTGCGGCAGGAAAATAAGCTGGCCGATTTAATCAATCCCCGGAGCAATATCGTCACCTTGTATGACAACAATCTCACCGCCGATCCGGACTGTTTAGAAAAACTGAATGAAATCAAGCAGCGGCAGCTGGTCATTGATATCTCACAGGGAATCGATATTCGTATACTAAAAGAAGAGCAGGCTAAAGCCCTGTCGGAAGTAAAGCATTTGCGCTCCATTCATTATGCTTGGGACCTAATGGAATACGAAGCGCCGGTCCTGGCGGGTATTAAACGGCTGTCCAAATATATTAAGCCCTATCGGCAAATGTGCTTCTGTTTGGTTGGGTTTAACACGACACGCGAAGAAGATATGGCCCGGATTCGAAAATTAGCCGAGATGGATGTAAAACCCTATGTGATGAAATACAACAACTGCAAGTCCGATCCATGGCTGAATCACTTTGCTAGATGGGTAAACGGTCATTTTTACAAGACCTGTTCGTTTGATGAGTATCTCCCTTGGATCAAGCAGCAGGAAAAAGAGGAAGGGTGTATGGATCTTTTTGCTTCTTAAAAAGATGTAACATGCGTATATTTTAGGCTACATTATACGCATGTTTTACAAATTATAGCTAAATATCTCAAAAAAAGGAGTGCTATCCATGATGAATTGCAAAAAATACAGCGTTTCCGTGTTGGCCATTATTCTTACTTTTTGCGTAGGTGTTTTCGCCGGCTGCAGTACTCATGCAGGGAAAGTGGCGGTGGAAAAGAGTACGTCTGCCGCGGGGGCGGGAATGCCTAATGGAATCAAGGGAGTCCATGTGGTAGAAAGCACAGGCACCATGGAAGTTGCGTTTTCGCCTAACGGCGGGATCACGGATATGATCGTAAAAAACATTGGACAGGCGAAGAAAAGCATTGAGGTTATGGCTTACTCCTTCACCAGCGCTGAAATTGCCAAGGCACTGCAGGAAGCGCATAAAAGAGGGGTTCAAGTGCGGATCATCTTAGACAAATCTCAGGAGACGGAAAAGTATTCTTCCCTTACCTATTTCCACAATGCGGGCATGGCCGTTCATATTGATAATGATTTCAAAATCGCACATAACAAGGTGATGATTTTAGATGGGTTGGACGTAATTACCGGATCGTTCAACTTCACAAAATCCGCCGAGCAAGGGAACGGGGAAAACTGTCTTGTGATTCATGGCAATGCGGCGCTGGCTAAAGAGTACAGTAATTACTGGCAATGGCGCTGGGAGCAAACGGGCGGGAACTGACACTAACAAAAGGAGCGATAATTCATGAGAAGCTGGGAAGAGGACCAAAAACAATGTGAAAAGGCGGTTCCGTGGTTTGTAGGCTTATGCAGCGAAGGGGAAGCGTGCTGGTGCCGAACCATTAGTGAGAAACCAGATTCGGATCCAAACGCAGATAGCTTGGAATTTTGTATTATCCCAAGTGGTGCTGTTAGCCGAGAAAATGCCGAATGGATTGTGATGGCCAGAAAAGCTCTTCCGTATTGGCTGGCAAAACATAAGGAAATGGAAAATACGATTGCCAGTTTAAAGGCGCAGCTGGAACTAGCGGCTACAACGGTTAGCGGTGTGAAAGAAGGCCCAAAGCATGAATTTTGGCTTTCACAATGGCAGCGAGGGATGGAGGTAAGCAATGAGAAGAAAAAATAGTACGCTCAATTTTATCAAAAGAAGAAACCCAAAAGATATTCCCTTAATCTATGACGAAGTAAGTAATGAGGAGGATAAAATATTCTTTTCTAGAAGGAATAGCTTGTCAGAACGGCTATATAATAGTCTTATACTATGTATGCTGATAGCATTGATGATTTTAGGGACTGGAATGTCTGTGGATTTAATTAAGGCATATTTTGAGTAGGAGATGATTACTTTATTTCGGAGGAGACATTGGAAGAATAGTAGCATATTTGATGGGTAAGGACGGCTTACTGCTAAAGTAAGTGGTCTTTTTTTTATAAAAATAGACCGTGCTATACTTTCTTTGAAAAACAAAATTAGAGCAGTTCTGCTCAGAGGAGGAATAGTATGTTTACTCACAGTATTTGCCAATATCCGGACCGTTTAAAGTATGGTGACAATCGGTATCGAGGCAACACTTCCGGAGGGATAATGAAGGACTTCTTAGAATTTAGCCACCGCCAAGCCAATGGATTGTTTGTAGATCCAATGCAAGGTGGTGGAACCAGCGCTGATGTAGCAAAGGAAAAAGGCATTCGCTATAAGGGACTTGATCTTAAAAGTGGGTTTAATATCGTTCGTGACGATCTTGGATCCACTTTGGGCGAATACGCTGAAACGGCGTTTGTCCACCCGCCCTACTGGGGTATGATTAAGTATTCCGATCATCCAGATGATTTGTCGAATGGAACCTTAGAGGAATTTCTCCAAAAGCTGCAGCTGGCGATGATGAATGTGTTTGATGCTATCCGGCCGGGCGGGATGTACGGCATTTTGATGGGCAACTGGAGAACGAAGGGTATGTATTATCCGCTGTGTTCTCTGACCTTAACCGTATGCCCAGGAAAGCTTAAAGAAGAGATTATCAAAATCCAAAATAATTGTACGTCTGATTTTCGAACGTATAATGGCGCTGGTAAGACGTTCGTGCCTATTAAGCACGAAACCCTATACATCTTTCAAAAAGATGCAGCTGCCAAAGTATTGTTGGATTTTGCCGTGGATTTGTCATCGCTTCTTGGGAGTATCCATCGTTCCACTTGGATCAACGTAATTGAGCGTGTATTTAAGCGTGAGCGGCGGGCATTGTCACTAGAGGAACTATATGCAATGGTTGAGAAAGGTGCTTCTGAAAAGACGCGTAACAATCCTAACTGGAAGGCCAAAGTACGGCAAGTCGTTGGCCAAAATAATCGGTTTCAGCGAATTCGTACTGGCTGCTATGTGTTGACTGCCTAACCGACACCAAGGTCCCAATAAAAAGCAGATGATTCTATTGGATCATCTGCTTTTTAATATCCCTTCAAAGCCGTAAAAAATCCGTATACTAAAAATATAGAGAAACCGGAAGAAAACCAGAAAGGAGTATATACTATGGAGAAAAGTGAGGCCTTGTATTTAAATGGTGCTGACTTAATTACTGCAGAACGGCGGCGCCAGGTTGAAAAAGAAGGTTGGTCCGCAGAACATGACGGAGAGCATGAGCCAGATACCTTAGCGTATGCTGCTCTATGTTATCTGCTGCCGGCTGCAGTTAGAAAGTTTGAATTGGCGAGTAAAAGCTTTTTTGAGTGGTTCTGGCCGTTTGAAATGAAGTACTGGAAGCCTACTCCTGAGGATCGAGTTAAGGAGCTTGTAAAAGCCGGTGCGTTAATTGCAGCGGAAATAGATCGAATCCAACGGCAAAAGCAAACCAGTAAAGAATCTGCTTAAATTAATGGAATCCCGCCCATGGCGGAAAAATATAGTGGGAGAGTGGTAGAATATGAATTTGAAAAGAAATATTGGATTGGCATTAGCCGCAATTTTGATGATGGCACCGGCGGCCGCAGGAAGTTGTCAGGATACCGTAAGTAAAGGGGAGGGAACGTCAGTAGGAATCTCCCAGGGAAGCTCGCAAGGGTATATGGATTTCACGAAAAGCCGACTTTCCACCAATGCTGCAAATTATGGGGTTGTGAACTTTGAAGTGCTAAATGAGAAAGGAGATGTTTTATATCATCCGGCTGTAAGCGTTGCTTTTTCTGATACCGGCGCATCGGAAGGAGCATCGGTGAGTATGACGGAATCAAGTAGTTATTCTGATTCAAATGCTTCAAGTGTCACGCCATCATTTAGTTGTTCTTTATCGGTACAGTCGCTGAAACGTGAAGGGGATTACATTCAAATGAGCGTAAGCGGTACGATTGTGGGCGAGGCTGGTGCGGTTACCAGTATCTCGGCCGACAAGATTCGGTGTAAGTTTGGTGAGCCGATAACGCTAGGAACCAAATCGAACGATGGAAAGGCGTTATACTCGATCCGAATTACGCCATTTGATAGCCAAAAAGCATTTGAAAATCAGAAATGATAAAATCAGATGCAGCTGGGATTTTGGAAAGTTTCCGTGAAAATAAAATGAGGACACTCTAAGAAAGGAAAATACCATGAGGAAAATTTTTAAATATGCACTTGAGACAACGGATCTTCAAGTGATAAGAATTCCAAAGTTAAACGGAGCGTCCAGTTTCAAGGATCAATATTTAAATATAGCCGTTCAAAAAGGAATTCCTTGCGTCTGGTGTCTCGTTGATGATGAACAAGAGAGTCAAGAGGTGGCTATTCGGATCGTAGGGACAGGAAACCCTATGCCTGACCTCTCAAAAGAAGAGTATTTAGGCAGTTATATGGTTTCTGATGGAGATATGGTTTTTCATGTTTTCATAGAAAAGTGACGCTAAGTCTTGATGAAAGAAAGGAGCAGCCATGAGCGAGTGCAAGCATGAGAAGTTTGTCCGTGTTTTTGGACGATATATTGAGGGAAGTTATAATGCGGAAATCAGCAAGGATGTTTGCTTGAACTGCGGAAAAACTGATGGGGAGATTAAATCAGAGCAGGAGAGTGAAACTCTGCAAGCGCAAGTGTTGATGTTAAAGGGAGCGCTAAAGGAACTTGCCGATGAAACAGGAATGGAAGCAAACCTTTTGAGTGATGTAAATAATGGTATTGTTCAATCGGCAGTACACCATTTAAAAGATATTGAGAAGGAAGCGCAAAAGCATCTTAACTCTATACCTATTGAATCCGCACAAACGGTAATCGAAATTTGCGATAAATTCCTTGCCAAATGAAAATTACAAAAAGAACAAAGTTAAGAGGGCAGCCTTCGCCAGGCTGTCTTTTTTATTTTGGGCGGGAATAAAGTTAGTCCAGTAATGATTGAAAAAATAGAAATGGTGGGGTAAAATAAAGTTAGTCCAGTAAATGTGTTTTTATATTATTGCCTGGGGTAATCTGAGAAAGGAGAATCAACGTGAAACAGCTAGATAAATATTTTAGCAATAGCGTTTTACGGGGTACTTTAGTTGAAGAGTGTAAGCGGTTGGCTTTGCTTGAAAAACGGCTTGTTGAAGATATTATGCAGCTCCCTGTGGGAAACATTCGAATAAAGATGATTAAAGGCAGACCGTATTTATATCTGCGCTCATGGGAAGATAAAAAGACTCGAGAACGCTATATAGGTAGTTTGGATAAAGAGAAGGCCCAGGAGGTTATAAGTGCAGTAAAGCAACGGTTGTATTTAGAAGAACGATTAATACGAGTCCGGCTGGATCGAGAAACAGCTAAAAGAGCAATCCAATATGAACCTAAAGTAATCCGTATTATGCACATAAAAAGGAGTAATGTTAAGAAGGAGGAGGATTTAGACGAATCCGACACAGGAAGACTTATTTTGGAAGACCATTAAAAAAATGGATGAGTTAGCTTTACTCAATCATTTGGTTATTATCGGGTCATGGGCGGAGTATTTGTATAAAGAGGCTAACCTTTATGATGATTTCACTCCAAATTTGAGGACCACGGATATTGATACTCTGCTAAATAATCTACGGCGCCCTAATCCTAGAGTGAATCTTACGGAGGCGTTAAAAGAAGTAGGTTATATTCGCCAAGAACGGGTTCCCGATGGATTAGTTCATTTTCTGCATCCAGATTCTATGGAATTAGAGATTATGGTGTTAGAAAAAGGGCGGGGGCAAGTGGAACCGTATGAGGTTGATAGCCTAGGCATTAAAGCCACAGGGTTGCGAGCTGCGTTATTAACCGATAATACGATTACCTTAAAGGTGCGAGATCATAATGTCATGGTGCCTGAGCCCGCTGCGTATGTTCTTCATAAACTGGAAATCACGCGAAAAGACCCCGCTAAAGGGGAAAAAGATATTGATGCTATACGAGAGCTGGTTCGTGTTATGAAGGACAAGCCAGGGGCGAATCAAAGGATTATAGACTTATATGAGACTTGCGGGAAACGAGTTCAAAAACGGATCGATGAAAAATGCACTACACATTTTATTCAGTTGCCGTTCCCTGAGGGAAAGAAGTAGTAAATCGAAATAAAAATTGTTTGTGGGGCGGGGTAGTAGAAGTAAAAAGGCAGCCAGCTAAATTTGCTGACTGCCTTTTCGTCTTTGGGCAGGTGACAATCTGCATCGCTTACATGCCAAAAGCATGAGCCCCGGGTGCCCGTTCCGGTGTTCCAAAGACCAGGAGTGCTCTTACCCTCAAAACAGGTTGAGATCAGAGCGCCGCCATAGAGCAAATAGAAACATAAACGGTTGATTGCATAATGCTAACCCAACGCGAATTCATTTTACTTGCAAAAGGCGGGCGGCCGGCTTTCTCCGACCCTTGTTGCAACAAGATAAGTATAGACCTGAACGCAATTTTCACAAAGGATAATAAGAATAATTATAAAAGAGGGACGAATAATGCTGTTTAACCCGTGGAAGAGAGACTAAAATTGTTGAAAATATGGCAAAAAGATGCAAGGTAGACATATGGTTCAAAAAGGTTAATTTTTGTCCAGCATTGCTGCGATCATACCACCAGAACGAGCTCGGTTTCCCAGTATTTCTTGCCACTTGCCTTGAAAGTACGAATATTGCTTAGAATTATTGTTAATGCAGTAATGGGTTGAATCATCTTGATTAAAGCGGTAATGGCAGCATTTTTCTTTTAGGCATGATGGATTACTATTGATGCAGGGAATGTTTTTCATGATAAAATCTCCTTTCTTTCGATTAAAATAAATTCGCTAAGATGTACTGCTTTTCCTTGGTTCTCCTACTATTTTAGAACAAGGCCGTTACCTTGTGCGTAGTAATTTTTAAAAATGGGTTTATTATTAAATCAAAAACAGGAGGTACAAGCTATGTTGGAAGTGTGGGAAGAAGTACCGGAAGGTTCATTGCGAGTGGATTTTGCAAGTGATCATCCATTCTGGACTGACGAAAATAAAAATGAAATGCGAGAAGCGGTGTTTGGGGAACTGGAGGAACTATATGCTGAGTATCCATCATTGGTTGCTTTAAAGGGAATACTAATAACCAGCGATGTAGTGCAGTGTTATAACGTAATCGCTCAAGAGTGTAATAGCTTGGTGCCGGCCGTAAATATGGAAACAGGCATTGTGGGCGGGAAAGTCCTGCGCTGGACGAAAGACAATAAGGAGCAAGTGGTCATTTTCTTACTAGAGGGAGTCATTGGCGATCTTTTAAATGCAAACGAACCTTCCAAGGTGTTAATTGCTAGCTAGAGGACTGCTTCGACATGAATGTATGCATATCATACAAGAGGAAATTTTCAACAAGACCTTTGGAATACCCCATCTTCCCCAAAACATAGCCATAAGAGAGTTAGAACTTATCAATAAATTTATTGCGGAGTCCGCCTTTTCGGAGTATTTTGCGAATCAAAAATCGATACTGCTGTTTAAGCAAGCAGCGCATGAGGTAACCGAGTTTAAACTGCTGGTGGATACGATCACGGAATGTACTGAAAAGGTAGCTGAATTAAGAGAGCAAATAGTAACTACAAATGATATTGGTCATGTCTATGAGTGTTGGAGCATGATAACCGGCTACGTTAGTAAAGTAGCGAATGCCATGGGGCGGGGCCTAAGTCTTTGCGATGAGGACAGGACAACAAACTTATTGAATGACATGATTGAAGCGGCCTGCCCTTCTTGGAGCTGGGTAGTAGGAGAGTTTTATATGACCCTATCCCAAGTACAAGCAAGTGTTGAAACGGCCCTCAGAGAGGGACACAGCGCCAATAGGGAGGATTTGTTTATCGACTTGTATAAAGCAGTGGAGTCATGCTTTTATCAGCTGTCGGTCAAAGGAGAATTAAATACAGAAGGGCGTTTAATTATCTTAACCAAGTAGCTTAATAATGCTTATTGATATTATCGCTAATAAAAATGCGCATTAAGCTCGTCCTTTTTCACGGGAAAGTATGGTATTATTTTAGTAAGGAATTTGTTTTTCAATTAAGTGGCCTTATCGATCGAGACCGGAGAAAAGTAAGTCTTTTTAAGGAGGGCGTCCTTATGACGATAGAGAAAATTCAAAAATGCCGTAGCGCCAATGAACTATTTATTTTAGTTCATTCCTATCTGGTTCAAATAGGGGAATGGGATGCTGCTTTAACGGAGTCATGGGAAGATACGGCAAAGAGATTAAATAGTGAAATCCTTTATGCGGCTTACGCTAAATTATTTGAACTAGAAAAGATAGTGCATAAGGTTATGGTCGTGGGGGAAGCGGCAGAAAAAGTCAATTTGGCTGTTATTACGGTCCGCAAGCATTGTGTTCTTGGAGCAAAATTCAATAAACTGGACGTGCGTAAGGTGGAGGGGGGCCGCGGTGAATGGCTGATTACTAAGCCGGGGCTACGACGAGCTTATCCAGAACGAATGAAATAAATAAAGAAGAGAAGCTGCTAGCTATTGCCGGCAGCTTCTCTGTTTATGCGGGTTGAGTTTCTTCTGCATCGATTTTTTCAACAGGAGAGTCGAACAGGTCGCCCATATCGGTGGCTTGTTCTTTTTTGGGAGCCTTAATCACGCCACTATTCAGTAACGTCCAGGCCCAATTTTCCAGATTTTCACGCCGGCTTTTCGACGTAATCTGACTGGCAGCGGTCGCTATTTGGCGAACCAGGTCCCAGTTTGTAAAGGCTACACCACCACAAATACGTTCAAGCATTTCTCGCTCATTTGCTTTAATACCGGCTTTCGTAAATACATGATCCACAGCGTCCATGGATATAATCGTTTCGGATGCTTTGGCCATGCGTGTCGTGGCCGTTAAAAACGTACTGTGATTCAACATTCTATCAATGGATTTGGCCATATCCATACGGACATGATCGGGAACGTCACATTGAAAAACCTCGGCGTCGTCGGAACCGGTAAATACTTCCGGGCCGCGGTGCGCTCTCCGGTAGGGAGTGAGCGGCATAGGCATTTCGAAAGAGGTTTGGTCGGTTTTGAAATGGAAGAACGGCCGTACACTAGCTGCGCCCATACCAATTTCATTGTTTTCGACAATAATGCCCATGGTAATTTCCACTCCAAGGTCTTCCTGGCTCTGACTTTTCTTTTGAAGTAGAACCAGACGCATTTCATCACGGCTAATTTCACTATGATGAACTTCCATTGTCCCAAAAGCGGAGCAACTTGGATTCTCGAGAGCTTTTTTAAGTTCGTCCAGAACATTTTTATTGTCTAGCCGCAAAAAACGACTCGAGACAATTCCCCGAACCGCGTAAGGCTCGCTTCCTTCGTTAGAAGGGCAAAGCCGCAGCATCTTGCGCTCGTTGGCTTGCTTTAATGACCAATACATAATATTGGAGTTTAGCAGGCCTTCGGCGCCAGCCTTAACCAAGGCTTGTGCATAGCGGGGAGGGATTCCCAAAAACTCGCAATACTGCGTAAAGGCATGTTCTTCCAGGAGCATTGTATGCTCTTCGCCTTTATAGTCAAAGCAGAGTCTTGGGCCATTGTCCATAGAGAAAGAAGTCGAAGCCATTGGGACTACAACATCCACAAAAAAAGCGTCCCGGGTGTTTTCGATTCGTTCAATTTCCTGTTGAATTTCATAACTTGCCATAATAAAATCCTCCTTAGCCGTAAGTCGGCATATTTTAATTTATATGTTTATTTTATTGGGGAAATAGTTGAAAAGCAAAAGAGCGCCAGCTAATGCTAGCGCTCTTAGATAATCTATTTAATCCATATTCGATAAGGGGTGCTTAGGTGCTATTCCCTCAAGATAGTTTCGTAATTTTTGAAGTGCGTTTTTTTCAGCAATCTTAACTTCTCTTGGTAGGAGTCCTAGCGTGCGAGATGCTTTGGTTACAGAGCAGGGGGTATCTAAAATACGATACTCAATTACTTTTCGCTCGGTTTGTGATAATTGCTCAAGACCTTTTTGAAGAAGTTCAAGTTCAACCCTTCCAATGGTTTCTTCCTCAATGTTTATACGAGCGTCAGGTATAGCCTCGGAAATAGATACCGAGGAATGATTGCTCTTTATGGTTGTATCGTCGTCAATACTAAATGTGTTCGATGTTAATTGATGAACAGCTCGTACATTCCGTATTACGGCAACGCTCATATCCAGCTCTTCGGACATTTCCTCGTCTGTCATGATTTTACAGTTCATTTCGCAGTCTTGAAGAAGATTGGAATATGCGCGAATTTGTTGAAATGCGTTATCTGAAAGATTGATCGCTGAGCTGTTCCGCACAATGAATTCATAGATATACTTTACTAACCAGAATTCAAGATACGTACTCAAACGAGTATTCTTTCCAACGTCAAATTTTTCAAGCGCACGTTCAAAGCCAAGGTAAGCTTCGTTTCTCAAATCTTCCTTGGTATACAGCGAATAGGAGCTGTCGACAGTATTGAATTTTTTTACGACTTTTTGAACTATGCCCATATTAGCATAGAACAAGATTTCTTTAGCCGTGACATCTCCACCATATTTCCATTGCTGAAGACACGCTTTCTCTTCAGCTCTGGTCAGTGGGCGATTTGGACCATCAAGAAAGGTTTGACTCCATGAAGCCCAATCCGTGTTTGGGTTGTTTGCCTGATCCAGTTTACTCACCACCCGTCAAAAGGCCATTCTTTAACCTTTATTATACTTCCGACTTTAGTCTAGGTTCTGCATTCGTTGCGTAAGACCAAAGTCTTTCCGATTAAGAAGTGATTGGGATGTTTTACACTGTTTCCTGCTGCCTCTTTTGTCATAAAAAATAGTGCGAAAACTTACGGTAAAGTAATATTAGCGTCATTATATCATTATTCTTTAGAGACTTCAAAACAGTTGCCTTTAAATATTTCAATAAATTTTTAATTTTATACGGTTCATTTATACAAAAAAGCATAAAAGTACCTGGTTTTATTCAGGTACTTTTATGCTTTAGTTTGGCTAAAATTATTCTTTTAAATTATTTATTCCAGTCGAAACACTTTTCAATTCAAACTCTGACGAATCATCATTTGAATCTTACCGAAAGCTGCATCTTGTGTCGTTACAAAAGCAAGCTTTAGAAATTCGTCGGATACTTTAGCCATTTGGTTAAAAATTTTCCATTCGTCTTCATCGCTACAATGATTCATCAATCGTCCATATATTATTGGGCCAATTTGGCCCATAACGGCCAATGCTAAAAATTCTTTCCAGGTAACCGACATCACTATTTGTGTTGAACGGTTAATAAACAGTAATTGAATCAGTAAGGTTTTAAAACAATCTTGCAAGATTAAAACTTCTTTTCCTTTTGTTGCATTTTGTTTTAGTTCAATTGCAAATTTTTCTAAGCATGATACGGTTGATTCATAAAAGTCGAAAACCACTTGTCTCATTGCCGGTAGATTGCTTTCTTCTAACTGAGTTATTACCGTATCGGCATCAAATGCTGGATTTTGTGGTATAGTCCAATTAGATAGTTTAAGTATATCTATTTGGTGTAACTGGTTGGTTAACGCGAAGACTACAGGTACATTACTCCGGATCATCCGTGTCACCACACTTTATATTTTGTATTTTTATTTAATTGATTGAGTATTTGATTTTATCTTTATCCTAACTTAATAACGCTATATTTACAAGTATTGGAAAAGGCTTTAATTTAACATAATCATGCTTATTTTAGTATTCAGTAAAATTCTCTCATTCCCCACATCGTGAAGTTGCTCGTGTTATATTATAATCGGAAAGTTGGTATATGTCTCCCTTGAATTGAAATTTATTTTTAACTACTATTCTTATATATTTGCATCGTACCATTCTTGCGTCGAATATGGATATTTGGTTGTTGTGGTTTATTTTTGTTCAAAAAGAATTATGCGTAATAATCTTCCCTTTAATACTGTTAATTGCTTCGTTTTTCTCTTTTTTTCTAAATGGGGTTAATTGCATCGTCTAATATAAAAAGTGAGAAATAGAAAATGGAAAAAGAGCTGAGAAAAAACTAGGGAGGTAAGAAGATGAAAAGAATGTGTCCGTTTTGCGGGAAGATGATCGAACTGGTTACTGAAGAAGAAAAAGGAAAGTATATTGTTCGCTTTGAACCTATCCAGGTCAAAAAGATAACGTCAAAATGTCCCGAATGTAAAAGTAAAATCTTTGTGATGGACGAGGAACTAAAAAACATCGAGAAGGCAACGCGAGACTATTTGGGAAAAAGAAAACTACCTTCTCCCGAGGAATTAGGCCTGTGTAGACGTAGGTTAAATAAAACCGTCAAGGAAATGGCAAAGATCCTTGGATGTAATGTAACAATCGAAGAAATTAAGAGAATGGAAAAAGGAATGATTGGTAGGCAATTAGTTTACGAACGGTATAAAGAACTGTTTAAGGAATGCAATATGGATTAGCACTGTTTTTGTAATTTCAGAAAATGGTTTTCGGAATTTCAAAAAACACACTTTGCTTTTAATAAAATAGGAAAAAGAGAAAAAATGCTGTGTAATTTTTGAATTTCAAAAAATGTTTTTCAGAATTTCAAAAAACGCGACACGAGGAATATTTTTAAAAAAAATTCAGTCTTTGCCTTCGTTCTGAAAATTTCTCCGTATACTAAAAAAGGGGGAGTATAAAAAGAAGGAGGTGGAAGAGGGATGAGTCTGGGCGAATATATGCAGATTGATTTATTTAAGCAACGATTAGCTCATAAATCAATAGAATGCCCTGGACTCAATTACATTTTGGGCTGGATGAGTTACAGTGATTCAGTAGATGATGTATTTGGCTTAGCACGCCATCACATATACAAAAACAGATTATATCAATTACTCCTGACCAATGACCGATCTGTGAATGGGTTGTGGGAAATACGATCGCTATTCATACATCCTAAACATAGAATAGACACGGCAGGAAGGGAAATTGTAGATACGGTTTTTATGTACCCCGGTGAATACATACCGGAAATCCTGGAAGCAGAAGAAAAATCATTTGAAGATGCCTTATTAACCAAAGGAATGATCACAGAAGAGGAAAGACAGTTTATAATTTATTCAAGAAACCTTAAATTTTCAAATTCTTTCAATGAAGGGCTGATCAAACTAAAATGGATAACTTATTCTTAAAGATAAATCAAAATCGATAAGGAGGAATTTAACAATGGAAAACAATTTAATGGGAGCCGTATATTCAAAGGTTTTCACCCCGGAAAATGAAAAGGTAATGCACTTCAATCAAATTACATTACAAGGGACCTACAAAACCAGTCCTAACCTGCAGGAAGTAATGTATACGGATACGGAAATCCTTAATCGGTGGAGATGTATTGTTGGCTGCGAAAGCCCAACTAAAAAAGGCTTTGTTCCAATAGAAGGTACCGATCAAAAACGAAGTGTGCCATTTTTATCAAGACTGTCTGTTATGATGTATGGGGAAAAAGCAGTAGAAGCATCGCAGATGGTTTTGGAAAACGATTTTGTTAATATCGTTGGCGAGATCAGAGAAGTAATTTTACCAACAAGACAGTACAATGCTGCCGATAGAAATAAAGTTGCAGAACTGTTGGAAGTTGATTTTGCTTCGCCGCTCCTGGACAAGGTATTTTCAGCACTCCATATGTACTCAAAAAAATACATTGAATATGAAACAATGATCGGCTTGTTAGGAACTGAGTGTTATAACAAAGAGATATTTCAAAACATGCAGACTACATCTAAACTTCACATATTAGCAGACTCCGTTGTCCAAGGAACCGAAGAATATCAAAACCGAGCTATTTTGCAAGGCATTGTGTTTCAAGAAGCAGATATTAAACCATGGGTAAAAAATGCAGTAGATGATTATAAGGTATGTTTTAAACTAATGGTTCGCAGAAGTAACAGTGAAAGGTTTGATGTGATCCGGTGCATCTGGAGAACGCAGGATTGGCAGCTGGCGCATAAAATTATCCGCCCAGGCCAGCCGTTGCATGTGCGTGGCAGCTTAGAACATGAAAATTATCGAATGTCATACGTTGCCAGCCAGCGCGAAAAAGAGGAATTAGCATCCATTCTAAAAGTCGACAAAGAGCACCCTGTAATTGTTGGAACACATGAAGAGCCAGGAATCATTAGATTGCTCGATTTGATTGCTGATCCGCTTACACAAAAAAGACCTGGGAAAAAGATTGACATTCTCACACATGTTTGGGTCGAGAATATATACTATAAGCAAGAAGAACTTTTATCATAAGAAGGAGTTGAGGTCATGTTAAACCAAGTATGGAGTTTTCTTTCCATGGGAGTGGTTACCGAGGTAATGTATTACTTATCATTAGCGTTGCTGCTTACTTTTTTCCACTATATTGTTCTTTTCATTAGAACGTATGATGAAAGAAATAGGAAATACTCGGTAATTGCTGGAACCATAGGCATGACCTTATCTCTAGCCTTGGTTGTCATTCAGGCCCCAATGTAAGGTAGCATTGTAACCGCCTAGCTTTGAATTTATTCTAAGCTAGGCGGTTTTGTTTTATGAAAAATCCGTATACTTTATATATAGGCAAAAGGAGGCGGTATTCGTAATGATAATAGAAGATAAGTCGACAGTAGAACGAATAGCAAAAATAGCGTTAGAAGCTGCAGAAATTCCAATGGTTATCTTTCGAAGAAGAAGCCTGTTGTTTGCAATAGCATGGATCATGGCATACTTAATAACACAAGGAATTATAATGGCAATTTACACTTCGGATATAAAGCATACTATGTCCTTAAAAGCCTTGTTTTTTGTTACAACAGGCTCGTTGGTAATTGGTCTTTTGAGCAGTGGGTTGACTGCAGCGATAATGCCATCTATTCAAAAAATGACGGAAAAAGTTTTTGAAGAACACAGCGAACGGTTGCTGGGAAGGTTAGAATGGATCTTTTTGATGGCAGCATCTATGTTTTACCCGACAATATTAAGCATTATTGTTTTGGGAGCCATAATCATGTTTCCAATAAATCGATTTTTCTTTACGGAATACTATGGCTTAATACTTACATTGCCCTCTATTGTTTTATACCTAATTCTTTGCAAAAATATCAAAATTAAAAATGGTCTTGTTTTAGGATTAAGTTGTTTTTTTATCCAGTATTTTATTGTTGAATTAACGATCACTGGGTTACAAGTTATGGTAGGAGTTTTATCATGAATAAATTAGGAATTATTTTAGCAACGTATTTGTTATTTTTATGTATAGGAATGGTAAATACTCAATATCATGGAGGAAGTATGGTATCCCTTGAAATGAGGGAGGTACTTGATTATATTTCATTTGCGGATAAACAGATGGAAGAAATTCAACGAATGGATCAGGAATACAACGTAGCGAGTCAGCGTGCTAAAAAAGGAGACGAGTCGGACTCTTTCGTAATATCGCTGGCATCTGAACATTCGATTAAAGCAAAAGAAATACTAGGCACTGTTGAAAAAAGGCAGCCGCCGGCTAAATTGGTTAACTATCAGGCTTTGCTAATCGACCTATTAAAAACGAGAATAGATATTGCGGCATTAGCAGGACAAGCGGTAACGGAGAATGACAGTGAGCAAATACGACAACGGGATAAGGCGATACGAGCATATGTAAAAAAGACAGATGCAATAATAGAAGCAAAAAACAGACTAATAAAATAGGAGAAGACCTACCTTAATTGGTAGGTCTTTTTGTTGTACTTAAATCAAGTCATATAATAAAACCATAAAACAAAATTATGCCGTTTTGGCAAAGGAGGATTCTATATGAATAAGGAATTGGTGATGAACTTTAAAAAAGGTGAGTTGGTACGAAACGGTCTATATGCGGGTGATCGATTTCCTCAACACAGTAAAGAAAGTTCGTCAACAGAGATGACTCTCTCCTGGTTAGGAGGGAAAGTAGCGGAAGCTGTAATAACTGCAAAAGCGCAGCCTATTACAGAAGGACTACTGATTATTGATGAAGGTGGTACGGCTCAGGTAAAAGTGCTTATGGCTGGTGAAAAAATCCGGCAAGTACAAAGCCTTGAACCAATGCCGGGCGTATGGCCACTGGCAGGTTTTATCATGGCAAATTCCGTTCAAGATGAAGATGAAATGGCAAGATTGATTAAAACACCCAAAAACGCTGCCAATTTTTTAAAGGCAGCCGATCTTGTTCGAATCCGTCTTGAAGCTATTCTTGAGGTGGTAAGTGATTCTATGTTTATTACCACTAAAGGGATTGCCATGGAAGCACAAATTGCCACCAAAGAAGAACCAGAGCCCCAAGAAGCTATTTGTGAGCCTTTGGCTGCGCCGGCTGCTGCCGCAATGGTTAGCCCGGTGGGTACTTCCCCTTTTAGTAAAGTGGAACGTACCGGCGTGATCAAACGGATTACTGGCTGGTTATCGCTCGCTAATGTTCGCAATATGTTTCTTTTCGGGCCCCAGGGTACTGGAAAATCGACAGCTGCTAAAGTGGCAGCGGTTGATGCAGGTTATCTGCCAGAAGAAATTTTCACAGATAACTTGTATGAAGGCATTCAGGCAGACCATTTTATGGGCGGCTACGTGCCTTTAGAAAATGGTGGTTTTGCTTGGAAAGAGGGAAGCCTGGTAAGAGCGATTAAACAAGCTCAAGCAACAAAGGCAGTATTCATTATGGAAGAGGTAAACTTTCTTAAAGCCGGCGTAGCAGGTGTTTTGCATGAAGCACTAATGCCAGTTGGAGGAAGTATTACTTTGGAAAATGGTGAAGTGTTAGCTTTCCCTGAAACATTCAAAGTAATTGCAACCGCAAACCCGGAATTCTCAGGAACTAAAGAAATGAATCAGGCCTTCTTGGATCGCTTTCAACGGCTTTTCGATATTAAGGAAATGCCAAAGGAAGTGCTTATCAAGCGGTTTAGAGAAAAAATCAATGGATTAGCAGACCCTGATTCACTCACTGAAAAATGCTTTGAGATCTACGAATCCATCAGAAAAAAAGCGGTAGATGAGGATCGTGGAGTCTTGGTTGGGCCTAGAAAGTTTTTGGATTGGGCAGACGAAATTGCTCTTACCAAAAACATTGAGGAAGCTGCTAAAGTCACGATTATTCCCTACGCAGCTGCTCTTGCTACTAGACCTGACGAGCAATTTGCTTCAGAAATTATGGAGCACATAATCAAAATTAAGCGTGCAATTATTTAGAGAGGGGCGTAAGCCCCTTCTCTACTATAATTCACAAGGAGGATTATTATGATAAACGATGCTTTTTTCAAGTCTTCTGAAACACTGGAAATGCTTCAACGGGCCATTAACATTTGGTCCGAAGGCAAAATCAAAACGATTATTTCTAGTAATTCCACTGCGTTTACTGATGGAAAGGTTGTAGCAGTTACATTCCATGATGAATGGATTGAACAACTTCCTGAAGAAATGCAACTCAAAGCAGGCTTGCGTCATATGTTTGCGCAGGTTGCTCATGAGTTAGGACATGTGTTTTGGTCAGATTTTTCATTCCTAGATAAGCTGACTGCTTTTCAAAAACACGTTTTCAATATTATTGAAGACGCTGCTATTGAGAACGGCTTATCTTATTGTAAATGGCCAGGCCTTGGACGGTTCGTTCAATGGAGAAAAAACGAATTGTTCCAACTAAGCCAACCAGACCATGATCAAGCAAAAATTAATGTCGTGATGAACTTCTTTGCAAATCAAGTAATGTTAGGAACCTCAAAAGGTGATCCTGCATTATATTTGAGCGAAGAAGAATTGGATGTATTCCAAAAAGTCATGGAGTTGGCCATTAAGGCCAGAGAATTACCCAAATGTAAGGACCGGTTAGACGCAGCATTAGAAATTGCAGAAATCATACAAGCCACGTTTACTACAAAAGAATTTTCGCAATCCTCCTCTTCTTTCCCGAATGAGAATCAACAAAATAATCAAGAAGATAGTGAGGAGAAAGAGGATATTCCTCAAAAAACTGCAGAAGAAAATTCCGAGCAGGGAAATGAACCTGACACAGAACAGCCGGGCAATGAGCCAGAAAAGGAAGAAGCCTCTGAAGAACGAACCGGCATGAACTCTGGCGATGAGCTTGATCCGTCCGATACGGAAGCGACCGAAGAAGCGGTTGCTGAAGAAGAAGAGTTTCTTGAAGACTTTATAAAAAAAGTCGAAAAAGAGATGAAAATGCGAACCGAATCGGTACCGGTTTCTCAGGCGCCAACAAGTTGGGGAATTCATCAGGGAATTCATTGCAATCTAATTGAAATCAAAAGCCGCAATATTACAGAATATAATCGGGTCGTAGAAAGCAAGAAGGGGTTAATCGTGTCCACCTCAAAGGATTTAAAAAATTCCATTCGTCAACAAAGAGATGAGTGGATGAATGTAAATACCGGGGCAAAATTAAACCTTAAACAAGTAGCTCGAGGACAACGAAAAGAGTTATTTGCTAAAGCACTCGATTTTTCAGATGATTTAGATGTTGCGGTTACGCTGTTACTGGACATGTCAGGATCTATGTGGGGGAGTAGAATTCAATTTGCCAAAGAAGCTGCGGTCGTCTTAGCAGAATGCTTTCGTCGAGCAGAAATACCAATATCGATTATTGGTCATTCCGCGCCCGATGGGAGATCAGCTATTAATCTCGTTCTGTATAAATCGTTTCGGAAAAATTACCTTTCGGACTATGCGAATGTAGCACGAGTGTCCGAAGATGCAGATGGATGCAATAGGGATGGATGCGCGTTGCGTTGGGTTAACGATTATATTAGCCAAAACTCTCCCAGCGAACAAAATATCCTTGTTGTTTTGTCTGACGGAAGTCCCAATCATTTAGATGCGTTTGGTACAAGATACAACTCGACTGCCGATGTACGATACCAAAGTACAGCTCTTTCCAAAGAAAGTAACATTCAGGTCATTGGAGTGGGGTTGGATGATGCTGGTATTGAATCGGTGAAAGCTTGTTATCAACAGAATCTCTTAGTAAAAGATGTTGGGACATTAACCAGGAAATTGGTCAATCTGATGAAAAATTACTTTCCAGCACAATAGAAAGAAGCAAAATAAAGAAGAGCAGGCTACCGCTTTTATGCGAGCTTGCTTTTCTTTATAAGCTTCGAGAAATAAAACAACAAATCTCCGTATACTAAAAGAGAGAAATAGTTTGAAAAACGGAGGAAAAGGTTGTGAATGATACAGTATTACTCATGCAATTACGCGCAGCAGAAGAACGAATTCAAACACTGTCTAGTGCCAATTCCTATATGGAATCATTATATGAAACTCAAAAAGAGATTGCTGAGAAAAAAACAGAGGAGCTTTCTGAATACAAAGCGGCAATAAATGACATTCTAAACCAAGCGTTGGGAGACGATTGGGAGAGAATCCAGGATAAGGATAAAAATAATTGGAGTGCCAAGAAAAAAGGGTTATTTATCATTATGACCCATCAAGCTAAAATTATGAGCCGCCATCATATTATCCATGAGTTGGAAAATCATGTTGGTACCTTGAAAGTGGAAATAGAATCCATAAAAGAAGCATCTCTTCAAGAAACACGAGAAGAAAGCGCTGGAAATAAACAACAAGAAAAAGGGCCTATATCGTATGAGGAATTGTTAGCAATGAAACGCAACGAAAATACAGGAATGATTGAAGAAATAGCGTCTGAGGAAAAGACGGAAGCCCCCCCTGAGGTTCCTTGCCTAGAGGCAGGTGAGTCAACAATTCCTCCTCGCGTGCAAAACAGCGCACCAGCGATTTCTGTTACTGGGGGCCATGCAAAAAGCTCTTTGACAGATGTCCAGAAAGAGATTGTGCAGGCGATTGGTGAAACAGGCGACTTTCTAATAAAGGATATTACAGAAATGCTGCAACTTGCGGGAGTAATTCAAGGCCAAATGAAGCTGCATAAAGATTTTAATGAATTAGAAAAAAAGGCAGTCTTGCACCAAATGCAAGACAAGATTTCCATAGGGACGGGGCGCTCACCGAATATCTTTTTACTTTCCACACGGGGAGAAAAGTATTACCAGGACATCCTCGAGGAAAAAGGATTGCCTAATAAACCCCCAAGAAAATCAAAATACTATGATTATGTAGAGCAAGCAAAAAGTCCTGAACATGGAGCAATGATTGAACAGGTTGAAACCAGGCTAAAGGAAGTTGGGTTTAAGACAAGTAGAGAAGTCCGCGTAAAAACTCCTATAGGAGATTCCATCTGTGATGTATTAGCCCAAGAAGGAGGGCTGGAATTTCACATAGAGGTAGAGTGCGGGAATTATACGGACGATATGTTTGAGCATAAAATCCAAAAAATCTTAGCCTATTCAAAAGAAGTATACTTCGTGACAAAAAATGCAGGTGTAAAAGATAGGCTATTAAAATTGGTCAATTTTGTACTGATCGATAAATATGGATCGGAAATTAAAAACATTGAACAGTTTAGAAAAAAAGAGGGAGGAATTGTATCAATCATAACCTTTGAAGAATTTAAGTCGAAAAAGTGTTGGCCCAAAGAATTGAATTAAAGGAGCGACACCTGATGGATGTACTTCATAATCTGATAAACACCCTGAAAATATATCATTATAACGCCGCGGTTACTTTATATTGGTTTGTGATAAGTAATATAGCAATAGTCATTTTGACAACCGCTATGCTTTTTATCTACAAATGGAGAATGAAATTCCAGACACAACTGGCAACAAAACTAACCAAAAGGCGATTTAACAATGAGGATATTGATGATGCAAGTACCCAAATCGCAACCTACGATGAAGATACGCTAAACGGAAAGAAAAAGGTCCTGCTTGTAAAATATGCAGTCTATGTTGTGGTTATAGCAGCTGCGACGGTGATCAGCTCACCTGCCATATTATATTCAACAACCCTTATGTGGACAATGGGGGCCCTGTCTGTACGTTTTCTAAAAGGTGACCGCGAAGAATTGTCACAAACGGTGGAAACGTATACCGTTGCCTATGTTGGTGCGATAATGCTTATTGAAATCTTATTGTGGTTCAACACGGGAGTTTCCGCAATCGGCTCAACAAGTCTTCATAAAAACCCATCTGCTCCTGCAACGACTTCCGCTGTTATGGGTTATTTACCAATGGCACGAGACTACATTGCCGCGATCGTCCCCATTCTATATGGGAAAACCATATGGGAGTACTGGCAAAAATATAGTGCTGGGGAAATTTTTGAGAAAGAAATGTCAAGACAAATGCGTACTGGCAATCAAAAGAAAAAGCATGAGGAAGAGAATTACAGAAACTATTAAAAGGGGTGGTAAACATGTCGGAAGATAGAACAAACCGTGGGAACATGGAAGAAGACTATGTTTTGCATTCACTTCATCCGGATTTAGAGCATGATGATCTCAGAGTCCTAAACAGTTACATTTTGTCTGACGATGATGGCAATGCGAAAGCCATGATTTATCATCTTTTAATTTCGTCGGACGATGAACCGGATGTATGGACGGAATGTATAGAAGTAGTCAAATTACTTCGCCTCGTGAGTATCCCTAAGGAACTTCGCGAAAAGCAAAGTTTGATGAAAATTCATGGAGATTTAATGACCGCTATCTGGCGGCAAGATATTTTCTTCCTCATGGTATGCGCCAATATTCTAAAGCCCCGCCCAATGGGGTTAATCTACTGCTATGGAGCCAGAAGAATACTTCCAGTTCCAGATATGGACGATACGGAATTAGCTTTACGCTCGACCATAGAAGTAGCGTTAGAACAAGTCGAAGAAGACTATATTGCCATCGTATCCTTGCTCCGCTCGAATTATCGGCAATCAACAACTCAATTGTTAACTCTTGAAGAAGCAACCATTATAAAAAATACTATGGAAAACGCCTCTAACTTGCAAGTGCTGCGAGGTATTCCTAGGGTTCACTCAACCAGCGCTCAGGGATTAGGAAAGGCCGGAATGAAAGGCGGAGACCCAACACCCGACTCGCAAGAACAAAATGAAGAACTATTTCGCGGAATGATGAAGCATCATTTTGCTATGCTGGTTAACGCTACCCCGATTCAACATAGGGAAATAATTGCTTACTCAAAAGTTGTAGCAACAAAATTTGGGTATTATAAAAGTCGTGCTGCGGAAAACATATCAACCAATATTGGAATGTCAATGCCAATGGTGTTTGCTGGGAATCTGTCCGCTTCTTTGACACATAACAACGGTGTTACCGATACAGATAGTTCCAACCTATCCTACTCAGAAGGGGTTTCTAATACGAATACCCAAGGAGTTAGTATTGGAAATGGGATATCGGATACTAACGGAGTAAGTCGAGGCATCTCACAGGGGATAGCTGATTCTAATCAGCAGTCCTTCGGTGTTTCTGAGGGCATTGGGCATAGTTCTTCTGATGGCACCAGTCATACTGACAGCATTTCACATTCTAAAGGGGAGTCCCTTACTAATACAGTGGGACAAACAGTAACAAACGGTCAAACGGTTTCGCATGGACAAAATTATGGAACAAATCAAGGTACAAGCCAAACATTGACTAATGGTACCAATGAGTCTTATGGAACCAATCATGGAGTAAGTAGAACCACAACGGACGGGACTACTGTTGGTCAAACAAATTCAGTAGGAACTGGAACTTCGGCAGGCCATTCCAACAGCTATAACTATGGCGAAAGCCAAAATCGTGGCATGAGTGTTAATTCGGGTACCAGTTCCATGGTGGGTGGCGGAAATTCAGCATCTAGTTCTAGTTCAAGTGGCCATGCAAGCGGCATGTCAACAAATGAAGCTGGCTCTATAGGTATGAATGCTTCGTTGCCCTTTGTGGGTGTTGGAGGAAACGGTTCTTTATCCAATGGCAGCGGAACATCAGAAATGGATTCATTTTCTAATTCAAGCACAATGGGATCTAGCGCCAATTGGAGTGATGGAGTATCTTCTGGGCGCGGCGCTAATGTTGGTGAGGGTGTAAGTAGAGGCTGGGGACAAGGTGATACTACCGGAACTTCTACTAGTCAATCTCAGTCAAATAGTCTATCAAATTCACATTCCGTTTCAAATGGAGAATCAGCAGGAAGCAGCCATTCTGTAGGTACATCCAGGGCTTTATCAAATGGAACATCACAGGGTAGCTCGCAGGGTACCAGTTATTCTGTAGCAAACTCTCATTCAGTAGCCAATAGCCAGTCCCAAAGCCATGGACAATCCGTTTCTGATGGGTGGTCAAAAGCACAAGGTACCACGCATACAGATGGGTTATCGACCAATTCAGGGCAAACGGCTTCTGTAGGTAGAGGGCAAACTCAATCATTAGGTGTAAACGATTCGCTATCTAAAAGCGCCGGCACAACTCAAAATATTTCGCAGACACAATCACAGGCAGCAGGAACTACACAGGGCCGATCCGAAGGAACTGGGCATTCACTAGGTCGCTCTGAAGGTGTTGCTAATGGGTTAAGTGCAGGAACCGGCGCCAATATGGGCTTAGGACCATCGGTTGGTATGAGCAAAACCTACACAAAATACGATGAAGTTAAAGCTAATATGGCAAAAGTATTTGAAGAACAAAATCTGCGATTTACCAAAGCGATTGCTGATGGAGCTTTCTATGTAGAAGTGTTTATTTCAAGTCATGATCCTCAACTGAAAAAAGCAATCGGCGCTTTAGCAGAAGCTGCATTTGGAGGTGACGGTTCTCTTGTCAGCCCTGTACAGGTATACACGCCGCCGCCATATATGAGTGAGCATTTACTTCGACACATGAGCACATTTACTACTTGTACAAAAAAGGAAGTTATACCGGGGATTGCGGAAGCTTATGAGCATAGTACCGTCTTGTTGCCCACTGAATTGGCGGGATTGACGCATCCACCAAGGGTTGAAGCCGGGGGTATATTTACAACGGCCCAAAACATTCCAGCATTTACCCTTCGTGCGGATAAACAAGGGGAAATTTATGTAGGAAAGCAAATCAGTCATGAAACAGGAGAACCTGAATTTGAATACTCCTTTAAAGAAAAAGAGCTAATGCACATATTAGTGTGTGGTGCTTCTGGTTGCGGTAAAACAACAACAAGCCAACGGATCGCAGAAGGCATTGCAAAGAATTGCCCAAAAAAGAAAATCCTTGCGTTGGATTGGAAAAAGTCTTGGAGAATATTGAAGCGGTTTGTGCCTGACGAGGACTTTGACTTTTTCTCGCTTTACGCAGAAGGAGTACGCCCTATACGAATGCAGGTATATGTTCCTCCTATGGGAATATCGGTCATGGACTGGATGAATAAAGTTCATGAAAGTCTTTGCCTTGCATATGGTTTTGGTAATAAGCAAAAAGGCGTATTTGATAAAGTCGCGGAGGAGCTATTTTTAAAACAAGGAGTGCTGGAAAAGAATCCAAGAACTGGTGCCGGAACCATCGCCGTAGAGTCAGAAAATGCCTATGAATTGGTCTACAATGTGACCTTAGCGGATGTGTTAGAACGAATCAATGCACTACGACAGGCAGCCGTATCAAACCCTGCTGGAAGAAATATGGTTGACGCTTACGATTCCATTCTAACGAAAACGAATGCGTTTATGACTCGCAACTTGCGAGAAATGTATTGCTCTCGGGACCGAGACCAGATTGTAAAAATAGAAGACCTTATCAACGGTAAACGAATTATTGTTCTTGAAGGCGGGATGCTCGATGATATGCCTAAAAAGTTTATCTTGGGGCTCATTACTTGGGGTGTATTTCTTTATTCGAAGGATATGAAGTCCTTTGAAAAGCTTGTGGAAGAGCGACTCTTTATTCTGGAAGAAGCACATGAAGTCTTTCCATGCAGCCCCAATCAGGACCCGCCGTTAGGTGTAAACGAAGATATATACCAAATACTGCTGAATGAAGCGCGTGAATATGGATTATTTGCCATGGTTATAGGTCAGGCGCCGCAACATCTTCCAGATGCGGTTTTAACGAATGTCGGTGTAATTATTGCACATCGACTGGGTACACAAGAAGATGTGCAAATGATTACCACCGCATTATCAAGGAATGCCAGGCTAGATGATAGGGACGTACCAACCTGGCTTACTAAACAACCTATTGGCATGTGCGTAATAAAAATCAATAATCAGTTTTCACATTTCCATAGCGAGCCCATCTTGGTGCGAAGTGCTCCTGTGACAGTGCTCCCTCCTCATGATGAGGAAATCATCGAAACTTTAAAATTGCCTTTGCCTCGGCGGTTTATAAATAGGCTCATTCGGGACGGGGATTTAAAGAAAACAGAGGAAACGGACCGCACTATATTTTATGCAGATGATCTTCCTAAAGATGAAATTGATTTGGAGGTGGAAAAACAAAGGCTGAAATATTGGGAAGACCAATTTCAAAAAGCTCAGTAAAGGTGGTGTAAGGTGAAACTGGAATTTATTCCAGCGTGTACAAATACTCATGAAAAAAACAAAAATTATTATCTTCGTTTTGCTAATGGCATTATTTTGCCCTATGACTTCTTATGCAATGACAATTACTTCCCCGTTTGGTTGGAGGATTCACCCTATTTCAGGGGAAAGGAGTTTTCATACGGGAATTGATATTGCCGGCGACATGGGAGCTCCAATACCAGCCGTATGGGAAGGGCAAGTAACCTTTGCAGGATGGTATGGCGGATATGGTAATGTAGTTGTTCTATATCATGGCGGAACAACCTATACCCTATATGGTCATTGCAGCCAAATTTACGTTCAAGTGGGGCAAACCGTTAAGCAAAGTGATACCATTGCGGCTGTGGGAAGTACCGGGAACTCTACGGGACCTCATGTACACTTAGAATATGTTAAGGATGGACAGTATGTAGATCCAATGAAAATATGGGAATAAAAGCGAGGCTCACCAATGAGAGTTGGTGGGCCTCAAATTTTTTTCAAAAAAATTTTTGTTATACGAAAAATGTTAAACGATTTCCGTATACTAAAATTAAGAGGCTCAAGAAAGGGTGTGGAAAATGGTTGAAAATGCATCAAAAATGATTGTCTTAAAAGTGGACGATGTTTTAAAGGAAAAGGGACATTCAACTTACCGGGCACATATTGAAACAGGAATCCGAAATAATACATTGGCCGAACTACGAAAAGGAAATGTTAAATCGATAAAACTGGATGTACTGGAAAAGCTTTGTGAAACATACGCAGTTACTCCTGGCGATTTATTGAAACTGGAATCACGGGAGGAGCACGCATGAAGATCCAGGTAAATAAGAAATATTTCTTTATTGGTGCCTGCCTATGCGCTTTAGGTGCTGCTTTTGTAATGTATGAAGGATATACCAAAGCATTAACTTTAACAGAGGTAGTTGTTGCCAAACAAAAGATTGATGCAAGAACCGTTTTAACCGCGGATATGTTTGAAACAAAATCAATTCCAGAAATGGCCAAACACCCCAATGGCTTGACCTCAGAGAAAATCAGTAAAGTTGTTGGGTTAACAAGCGTAGCAACTATATATAAAGGCCAAGAGGTTTTGGGACAAGCGGTAGGAGTCGAAGACGAAGACGGTAAACAGCTTGTAACGAAAAACGATAATACCCGTGAATTTCCGATAGCGTTAGACCAAGGAAATGTACAGGTAGGCAACGTTAAAAAAGGAGATATAGTTGATATTATTGTGAACTTCAAAAAAGAAGGCGGGCTTGGAATCGCTACAACGATCAATGTAGCGCCGTTGGTCGAAGTTGTTGACGTAAGCAGCGGTTCGAACGGGAAACAAAGTCTGACCGTACTGGTAGTTCCACAAGAAGCTGGCTATATCAGCTTTGCGGTAGAGCAAGGCGCAAGTATCCGCATCAACAAAGCACAGGCAGGATCAAGAAAAGTGCAGGAAGCAAACGTCTTGCCGCAAACATTTTTAAGTCGCTTTGGTTTTATTGTTCAATCACAACCAGGACGATGAAAGGAGTATAGCAATAATGTCAAAAAACACATTTCGTGGTGACGCCCCCCCAATAGAACTCAAAACGAAAAGAATTCGGTTTGGTTCATCAGATAGTTTGCCATGGAAAGAAGAACCAGCTAATCATCAAGAAGAGGCAGTGATTGCGTCTTCCTTCACGCCGCCGACTAGAGAAAGCGTTCTTGCTAATCGAAACGAGAACATACCTGGGTTAACTACTTCACAATACGTCCCGGAAGAAAATCAAATGCGGCTTACCCCCAGTCCTATCGAACCGCTAATCCCATCTCCGGTTGTTGAAGCGCAATTGCAAACGCCGACCCTTCGAATTCTAGTTGCAGACCAATCCCCGCAATGCAATGAATTTTTAAAGCAGTTTCAAACCATTGAAGACTGGAATTTGGAGTATATTGGCTGGGCTATTACAGGAAAAGTTGCAATCGAACTCATTGAGTCCTATCAACCTGATCTTGTAATTATTGATATGAACATACCAATTCATAATGGGATTCAAGTGGCACGTCATGTAATGATGCGGAATCCGCAAACACAGTTTGCTATTGGAATTAGACCTGACCCAATGCTCAAAACACAAATTCAGGCCCAAGGAATACCGCACATTATAACCCGTACAGGCCAAGGCCAAGAACCCTACTCAAAAAATGATTTATACAACGTTATTCTGGATGTAATTCAAATGAAAATTTCCCAGACCCAGATGGCAACAACTTGCGATACGCCTTTTGCACCTGCAGGAATTCCGGTTCCGCCTGTCGTCGCCGCCCCACCAACATTGTCCCCGGCGGTATTAGCACCCGTTGCACCAAAAGAAGAAGAACCACAATTTATTAGTACCAATCCCGCTACACCATTACCACAACCATCTATGGAAACGAGCAATTCCTTTCTTCAAATTAACGATATGATGAATAGAGCGTCAGATAGCATTAATGAGAAGGCAAGAGAAATCGTTTTCACCTCTGTAAAAGGTGGCTCAGGCAAAACAACACTAACTGTAAATTTTGCTACGGCTGCAGCGTTGTATGGAACATCAAAAAAAGGGAAAGGGCAACCCAAGGTCGCCATAATTGACATGGACCTTAATTATTGTGCAGTGGATACCCATTTCACGAATCAAGGTCCAATTAGAACGATACCTGACCTTATCCGTATGGACGCATTTCAAAAAGAAGAAAAATCATTTCAGCCAGGCGCTATAAGCAATTCACTATGGCAGCCCGATGGGTTTGATAATTTATGGGTTTTGACGGGGCCGCAAATGATTGGCGAAAGTGAAGAAATTAAGGAAGAGCACATAGAAGCCATTATGCATGAGCTTCGGCGGTCTTTCGATTACATCTTCATTGATACGTCCGTGGATTTATTACCCCCTATTCTGACAGCCTTTGGCGAAGCGAAAACGATTGTATTCGTAACGGATTCTACCTATGAATCCGTCAGAAATACCCGGAGTTTATTAACAAAACTTGCTGGTTTTTCCCAGGATCCAAATTCAGAAACACAGCAGTATCTAAAAAAATCGAGGTTGGTAATCAATAAAGCAAAGTATAATGGCGAGTTAAATGTTGATAAAATTAAAGACATCTTGGGAACTGTATCACCGTCAGGAGTGGATAACTTTTTTGCGGGCGAAATTGTTTTTGACAGAAAATCAGCTGATAAAAGCCAAGAACAAGGACTGCCGGCCGTTGCATCATTTGAAAACGAACCCTTGGCACAGGACGTGATACGTCTAGCAACGACATTGGGTACTATTGAAAAGAAAAGGAAGAGCAGTAAGGATCAAGCGTTGGTAGTTCGCGGAGAAAGTTATGATGAAGAGGGTGAAGAAGAGATTGTCGAAGAAGAGGCGCCCCCGAAAAAAGGGTTATTCTCACTCTTTACGAGATTGTTCTCGCGAAAGAAAAAGAAAGAACCAGCAGCTGCTAAGCCAACTCTTAAAAGATCTTCCAAAGGACCAAAAATTAGAAGACGGTAAATGAAAAATGATTAAGGAGGCTGGATGCAGTTAAGAAATTAACTGCATCCTTATTAAAAATGAGAGGATTATTTGGGCAAAGAAATCAACCAAGAAAATTGGAAATCATTCAAGAGATACCTCCAGAAAAGCCGATAGCTTCCTGCTCTGAAGAGAATAAACATATTCATCAAGGCGATTCTCCTTTTGGAAGTCGTCGCACTGAGAATGCAGGCCCCAAAAGCAGGATGGATGATAGCTCATATTCTCAGTTCAAAGATACCGTGTTTAAAAATGTCTTATCTTCTCCTGAATTGAAGATGCTCCAAGAAACGGGAAAAGAACAAAAATTAAAAGAGTTTTTGCTAAAGGAAATTCGCATTGTCATTCCTTATGCAGGAAAAGAAATCGAAGACCGGCTGATGACAGAAATCATCAATGAGATTTGTGGTTACGGCCCCTTAGAACCTCTTTTACATGATGATGATGTTAAAGAAATCATGTGCGTAGGTCCCAATAATGTCTGGGTAGAAAAATATGGAGAGGTAAGAAAGGTTAAAGGGGTTCGGTTTGATAGTGAGGCTCACCTTAAAAACATAGTAGACAGAATCATTCAACCATTAGGACAAAAAGTTGACGTTGCTAACCCCGTATGTGATGGGTACTTGCCAGAAGGGCATCGCCTACACGTTACGATATGGCCAGTTGCTACTAACGGAACGGAATTAACCATACGGAAACACCCAAAATTTAAAATGCGTCCTGAAGATTTTGTGCAGAATGAGTCTATTACTGACGCTGCATTAACTTTCTTAAGGGCCTGTGTTGACGGACGGCTAAATATTGTAATATCCGGCGGTACCGGTAGCGGCAAAACAACAATCTTGAATATGATCAGCAATTTTATTGAGACAGACCGTATTATTGTTTGTGAAGATACGAGGGAGCTGGATCTTGCTGTAGACCATACATTGTACTGGGCAACAAGAAAAATACGCGCCAGTAAAGGAGACATCGTAAATATCGACATGGCAGCTCTCATTTGGAGTGCTTTGCGTGCACGTCCCGACCGAATTATAGTCGGGGAGTGTCGTTCGTCTGAGGCCTTAGAAATGCTGCAGGCCATGAATACAGGGCATGATGGATCGCTTACAACACTTCATGCGAATACGCCGGCGGATGCACTTACTCGTATTGAGTATATGTGTACCTTAGATAAAATAATTCCGTTATCATCTCTCAGAATGCAAATTTCTTCCGCTATAAACATGATTATCCAAATCAATCGGGATGACCGAAATGGTGGAAAACGCAGGATCGTTGAAATTGCAGAAATGGTGGGGTTAGATGATAAAGGGAACTATGAAGTTCAACCAATTTTCAAAATGAAATACCCTTTAAAAAAGGGAGAAAGTGACACTTTAGGCTTTACTGGTTATATTCCAACATTTGCGGATAGATTAACATTGACTCCAGATTGGTATAAAAGCCAACCGGTCCACCCACGGGCTAACGAATTTTTGGAAAGGTGAGATGTATTTATGACCTACATTCAACCATCCACAATTTATATGCTCTGGTTCATAGTGGGATTGCTATGTATCGGCGGAATATATTACTGGCAAATGGAAGAAGAAGAACGATTTAAGCAACGGTTTCGCCTGAGAAATGAGGACTTGCAAGAAGCTAGCCAAACTCAAAATAATAGTTTTATCGATAAATTTTACGGCCGTTTAGCAGAACGAGCTTACGACGCAGGAATTCAAACAAGCATAAAAGGGTTAAAACAACATAGTGTAATTAGAGGATGTATTATCGTAACATTAGTCACCCTAGCAACAGGCAATTTTCTAGTCAGCTTTCCTTTTTTCATTGCGGGTGTTCTATTAACCATTTTTAAAGTAAAACGAGCAGAAGGAAAGCTTGAAGCAAGAATTGAAGTGCAGCTTGAACAGGCAGCAGTAAAGATGCAATCCATACTTCGAAGTTCTCCAAGTATATTGCGCGCTTTAGAAGAAGCGGGAACCGTTCCTGATCCGATTGGACGAAAATTTAGAGCGGCAGCCTTCATGGTAAAAAAAGGGCAGGATTTACAAAGTGTATTGAGGTTTTTAAAAAATAATATCAATACCCAGGACGGTGATTTGCTCTTTAATGGCCTGCTAGTTGCCGATAGAATCAGTTCCGAAGTTGCATTAAAGGCAATAACGAGCACCATCAGTATCATTCGGAAAAGAGATGGGGATCGGTCTGCCATACGAACGATAACAGCCACTGGTCGTGCATCAATAAAAATTGTGGGGTTTTCACCTATGGGCATTTTTCTATTTTGCCTGGTTTTTAAATATGAACTAGTTTCTCAAATGCTGACGGACGCATTAGGTCTTAGTATGCTTTTCGTTGCGGCAATTCTCAATATTGTTGGATTTATATGGGCTAAACAGATTCTATCCATCAAAAAAATGATTCGGTCTGGACTGTAAGGGAGGAGGGCATATGGCTGTATTTGTTTTGTGTTTACTCACTTTTATATGTATTATTCTTTACCTAATTCAAGACGAAAAAGATCTTGAAGAGCGAATGAAAATACGCGGAACCGTTGAGCTTGAAAACGGCAAAGAAAAGATTCGAAATTACGCTCAGCTCCGCGAGTCGATTGTAAAACGACTAGCTAATCTGTCTAGTCCGCCGGTTCCACCAGAACGCTATGAAGACATTCAATCTATGTTGTATGCTGCTGGGGAACCATTTAATTGGAAGCCTTCTCATATTATCACCCTTGAAATGGTAGGGATGTATCTAGGAGGAGCCTTTATTTTGTTCTTAGCCATTATTTATGATGTTGAATGGACAAAATGGCCGCTTCTAATTATATTAGGAGCTATTGCAGGAAGTCATCTGCCAAGTTACGCAATTACAAAACAAATCAAGAATCGCTTACTGGATGCCTCCATTGCCCTGCCAGCAACATTGGACCTGATGGCTGTCTTGGCAAGTATAAATTTATCGATTTTAGAGATGGCTTCTATTGCTTCTGAAAACGCAAATAATGTTCTAACCAAAGAATTTCAACTATTTGTGCAGCGCGTAGAATCGGGCATGACGCTCCAGGACTCCTTGTTGTTGTTAAGTAAACGTTTACCTACAGAAGATATCAATGAAGTATACCGAACATTTACAATGGAAAATGAAATGGGCGCGCACCCGGTAGCTGAAACATTAACTCTTCTATCCGACACCATGCGCCAGCGCCAACAAGACAAGATTCGACAAGGCGCGTCCGCAGCTCAACTCAAGCTCAATATGCCCATGATGCTATTGATCTTTCCGGCCATTGTAATTCTTCTCTTAGGCCCGATGCTCGTAGGTTATTTGAAAACGGCACAATCTTTTTAAAAAATGGTTGTTGCTCCATTGGAGTAACAACCATTTTTATAGCGCCTTTATGCTATACTCCTCTTGAAAGGAAGAATCTAATGAAAACAGTTCATCTTACAATAAAAGTTAGGACAGCGGCAACCTTTTACCAAAGATTGATAGGCTTGTTGGGGGAAAAGGAAAGACAATTTGATGAGGGATTACTTTTAAAACCTTGTCATGCAGTACATACTCTTGGCATGACAATCCCTTTAGACATTTTCTTTCTATCGAAAAATCATCAGGTAGTATCCATGAAAACTCTTCATCCAGGGAAAATCATGATATCCTTTAAAGGAAGTTATGCCCTGGAGCTTCCGGAAGGAACCATTCAAAAGTATAGTATTTGCCGCGGAGATACACTTATATGGAAGTAACGAATAAAGGAGAATGGCAGTTATGAAAAAGAAGAAAGAAATTGTGGTTGATCTGGCAAAGCACAAATTTGGAAAGAATGAAGATAAAATGCTAGCAGAAACCGCACAAGCGTTGGATGCGTACTTATTAAACTCTCATGATAAGCAGACCACGGCTGACTACTCTGACGCGTTACTTAAAGTAGCCAGAATGAGAAATTATGAATCCATGTTCAATTTTTTTGCGGACTGTATTACCTTGTTAAATCCACATCTAGGCGAAAACAGCAAAGTGGATTTATTGGTCGAAACTATAAAAGAAATGATGGATTTAATCATGTTTGCAAAGGCAATGGATGAAACATATCGAAACAATCTCAAAGTCGACGGAGGGTGGTTATTACAGTCATTGGACGATACAATGCCCAAGACGGAGGAAGAATGGCAAAAAGAAAATGGATGGGAACCAAACGAGGTTGTCCGTGCTGCGGCCTTCGATGTGATGGTGCGAATAAAAGAGTGGCGTAATGGAGAACATTTACTCCATAGTCCAGTAAACAACATATAAGCGAAGCAGAAAGTAAAAGGGTACGCTCTTTTGCTTTCTGTTTTTTTTACACCTAAAATAAATATGTAAAACAAAATTTGCGCACATGCGCTAAGGAGGAATTTTATTATGACAAAGACAACTATTATCTCGGGGTGCCTTGTTAACAATCCTGTGGTCCAAAACGATGGTTCTGTTTATTTTCAGGTAAGTAACAAATGCCTGGAATCGCTGCCAATCTGGGTTATGACAAAAGGGAAAGCGGCTGAACATGCCAAGATGTTGTCTGCAGGAGAACCAGTTACTGTCAAAGGAAATCCTGTCACTCGTAAGTTTAATGATAACAACGGAAGCTATGGCTACGTTGATATTCAGAATGCTATTTTGTATGGCGGGATTATTCCCAGCGAAGCAACTAGTGATTTAAATGTCGCTATGCTCGTTGGACGACTCGCACAAGATCCTGAAGTGCGATATTCTGCAAATGGGAAATGTATTGCTACATTTTCTTTGGCTGTTCAACGCGACAGAAATGAAGCAGATTTTTTCAAAGTCACAGCCTTTGACCGAGCCGCAGAAAACATCGGCAATCATTTAACGAAAGGTCGCCGGATTCTGGTTGAAGCAAAACTTCAATCAAGAGCTTGGGACGGAAATGATGGCAAAAAAAGGTTTGAACACAGTTATGTACTGAATACGTTCACCTTCCTTGATTTTGCTAATCAAACAAATTCTACCACTACTTCGCAACCATCTCCGCAACCGAATCAAGGTAGCCAACAACGTTCTCAAGCAGCTCCCGGTGGACAACCGCCTACAGCGCAGAACTCCAACGCAGGAATGCCTGGTGGAGCAATGATGCAAAGCGGTACATTTGGTGGGCCAATACAAGAAGAAGACATTCCGTTTTAATTAGTTCAAAAGAAAACTCTCTTTACGAGAGTTTTCTTTTTTATTACCAGCCGCCCGAAAATCTAAAATAATTTCCGTATACTAAAATAAAGGCCCCAAAAAGGAGGAATAAAAATGTATCAAAAAGTAAATGAATTTAGTATGGTCATGGCAGCCAAATGGTTTTCTTTTAAGCCGGCTATCTCCGCAAAAGGAAAAGCTCGCAAAGGACAAGGTTTAATTGAGTATCTGGCAATCCTTGCGGTTGTTGCCGGCATTGTGTATTTGTTTAAGGATAAGTTTTCGTCTGGAGTTATCGATCCTCTGATTACTACGGTAAAAACCAAAATTTCGCAACTCGCAAACTAAGGTGAACTTATGCTTAACTTCTCAAAACGAGGAAAGCGCTCTGGACAAGCCATTGTAGAATTTTTAATGGTTTTCATAATGATGATCATGGCAATTGCGCTGTTAATGGAAGTCGGACGAGCTGTTATAACCGTCCAGGCTACGTCAAGCGCAGCCTTTGCAGGGGTACGCCAGGGGGTTTTAACCAAAGCCCCCAGTAACCTGTCTGTGGCCCAACAAACAGCAAGACAAGCAGCGATGGAGAATGTCCCATTTGCAAAAGCCGGATACACTTCGATCAGTAATGTGCAAGCCTATCCTAAAGCCGGCCAGAATGCTCCTGGGTATCCGTTGGAAGTTGTCGTGACCGTTAGCTTGAAACCAATTTTTTCACAGTATTTTCTACCAAATTGGGCATCGTTTAACGTATCAAGAAAAGCCGTTATGATTATGGAGGACGTCTAAGATGAAAAAGCGGAAGGGGGCTATATTAGTAATAGGCTTCGTATTTCTCGTTTGCATTACTTTGTGCTTAGGAATATTGGTCTTTGATTTGGGAGGCGCCCTTTCCGTTCATTCTGACTTAGCTAACATAGCAAATGCTGCAGCGGTTGCCGGCGTTAGAAAAGGATTTAGTGAAGAAGTCTTTATGCAAACCGGCAACCGTGTTTTAGATCCTGGAAAGGCTAGAGAGGGCGTTGAACAAAGTTTACGAGATAATGCCAGAAATGCCAGTTGGAACATGAAGCTAACAAAATTTGAAATTCAATCTGATAAAAGTTTGTTAAATATTGAAGTGGAAGCTACTGTTCCAATGACCTTTATGAAAGCTGTAAGTAACGGATTGAAAGAAACAAAGGTAAAAGCTAAAGGTACTGCTGCCATCAAACAAAAACGAATCTGATGATAGGTGCAGGGAGGAAACATCATGGCAGAAACGAATCGTCGACCGTGGAAATTGCTTGTAGGTGTTTTGGTCCTTGGGTGTTGCATAGGTGGTTTGGGTGCGTATTATTGGAATACACATGGTCATCTTCCTGGCTTAGGAAACGCTACGCTGGTTAGCGAAAAAGAATTTACCAAAAAGCCACCAATGAAAGATATGGGGGATAAAATTTATAAAACTTCGGCCGAGTCCTATACAAGAGATTTAGGCGTAACGGTTGAGGGAATTCAGTTTAAAAAGGAATATTCAAAAGTCTTTTTAACCGTCAAGAATGATGGTGCAAAAGAATTGCAAATTTTAAGCGGTGTTAACCAAGCCACATTGATTGATAATGTGGGCCAACAATACAAATGCGAACCGCTTGAAACAAGAAATCCAGCGTCTATATTGCCGGGTACAACAGCAAAGCTGGAATTGGCTTTTACGCCTATTCCAACTGAAGTTACAACCCTCCAACTGACCCTTCCACGGTTATTTCGAATGGGTGAAGCTCCATTTGATTCTACCGTAAAAATTCCGTTTGGTTGAGTTTCTTTGAAAGGTTGATTATATGCAGTCTTTTCATCGGCCTACCGTCGTAGAACAGGTTATCGATGATGAGCTACTACGATTAGCTAGGGAAGACAATGTGGTAGCTCAACGCCGCCTTGGCGAACATTATTACCATGGGTTAAATCGGGCTGAAGATAATGATGCCGCATTATATTGGTTTACTCGTGCTGCGAGTCAGGGCGATGCTCACAGCCAAGCCAGAGTCGGGGATATGTACCAATATGGGCTTGGAACTAAGCCTGATAATAAGTTGGCGTTGGAATGGTATAGCAAAGCAGCAGAACAGGGTAATACCTATGCAATGTTTAGACTTGCCTGGTTTTATGATCAAGGGAAGAGCCAAGTGCGATTTCCTAAAAGTAGAAGCGTTGCAAGAAAGTACTTCAAATTGGTTGAAAAAAAACAACTTGAGAATGAACAAAGAGCCGAGGAAAAATAAATCCTCGGCTCTTTTGCATCTGTCCCTTTTAACCCATAAAATTGAATCATAAAACAAAATTATGCCATACAGGCAAAGGAGGATTTTATTATGATTAAAGTACGTCGTGAGGAATTGATTGGTCTATTGAAAAAGGTTCAGAAAGGATGGAATAACAAAGTAGGAGTGGCTTCTGTAAGTGGTACGGTTCTTTTGAAATGTACCGGGACTGTTTTAGCCGGAAGATCGACAGACTTGTCTGTTGACGTTCAATCTGTTTGCAGTATTGAAGCTGGCGATGAAAAATTTGCTGTCTTGGTAAAAGGAGCCGAACTATTGGCCATTACCACAAAGATGCCGGAAGGATCGTTAATTTCGATGGAGATCAAAGAGGATGGCCGCTTGCTTATTAAGGCAGGGAAAATCAAGTGCCATCTGCCTGTGATTGCAGAAGAACTTCCACCGACTTCTAAAATTGAATCTGGAGAATTAGTAACGATTAAAGGAGAAGACTTTAAAAGTCTGGTCAAAAAAACAGGCTTTTCAATTGCGAAGGACGAAAGTCGTCCTATGTTTACAGGTATTTATCTATCCATCTCAAAGGAAGATAAGTCCATCACTGCTGTTGCTACAGACACGCATCGGTTAGCTCAGGCAAAAGTTGCCTTAGAACGCGAACCAGCAGCAACAAACGCGTTTATTGTTCCCTATAAAACCATGGTTGACGTAGCTAGCCTTATTGAAAATCCAGGAGATGATATTCGTATCTTCGGAGACGAAAAAAGTCTTATTGAATTTAGGTTGCCCAACACAAAGTTGTCCTCTAGACTAATTTGTGGAAAGTATCCTGATTATAATAAGATTATCCCTAGTGATTTTATTGCAACAATACAGGCTGATACGGGAGAGCTGCGAGACACTATGGATCGGTTGCTTCTCTTTGCCAAAGGGGAAAACAAATCGGTTTGCTTAAATCTAACAGAGGATCAACTTAAATTATCCACATCGGAAAAAGTTGCCGAGCAAATTGAAGAAGAGCTTACTGCGACAAGTGATGGAGCCGTAAAAATTGCATTTAATGGGTCTTTCCTTTTCGAACCACTGAAAGTACTGGATTGCAAGGATGTTAAACTATCTTTCTCTGGGCCATTAAAACCATTGTTGCTTACGCCGGTTGATGACAATTCGTTTTTGTGCGTTTTGACGCCAATGCGGATTTAAAAGAAAGCCTTTGCATTTTTTAATGCAAAGGCTTTTCTTTTCTAACCACACAAAACTATGGTTCGATGATAGCATTTAATCATAAAGATCAATAAAGAAGGTGTAAAGATGCAGGGGAAATATCCATCAGCTAAACAACTCGCTTTACCCCTATTAGAGTTAATCGATCAAGGAACTACACAACCACAAAAAGCCTATAACCTATTGGCCGATTCATTTGATCTTACCGAATTTCAAAGAGAAAAAACCGTACTTGGGAATGTATCGTATTGGAAGCGTAGGGTCCGATGGGTATACCAAGATTTAAAAAAAGCTGGATTCATTGAGCGAAAAATGGAGAGCTTATGGAATCTAACGGAAGCAGGAAAAAAGCATTTGTTAAATGCAAAATCCGGTGTCGTAGTAACCGTATTTTCTACCACAAAGGGAACGAGCATCTGGGGGGATTGTCGTGAAAGTTTAGCAACCATTGAAGATAATCATGTGCAATTATGCCTAACTAGTCCACCATACCAGTTAGCTAGTCCAAGAGAATACGGAAACTTAAAAGGGACAGATTATCATCAATGGCTAGTAGGTTCATTGCAAGAGGTTAAGCGAGTTCTTACGCATGACGGATCGCTTGTGCTAAACCTTGGCAATGTTTGGGAACCGGGCAAACCCTGTATGAGTTTGTATCAAGAAGAAGTTATACTTGATCTTTGCAGAAATCATGGATTCTATTTAGCTCAAAAATTATATTGGCATAATACCACAAAGCTGCCCACGCCAACTATGTGGGTCGCTAAACAGAGAAAGAGGGTAAAGGACGCTGTAGAATCGCTCTGGTGGCTATCAAAAACACCCGACCCCTATTCAGATACCCGCGCCATTTTAAAGCCGTATGCAGCGAGCCAGCAAAGCTTAATGGAGTCTCCTCCACAAGAAACCGTAAAGCGTCCGTCTGGATTTTCAATAAGTCCTTCGTTTTATGCAGATAATGGTGGCGCCATTCCTCATAATATCATTAAAGTACCTCATAATAATTGTGATAATGAATATATAAAAGCTTGCAAACAAAAAGGGGTTAAGCCTCATCCAGCCAGGTTCCCTTGGAAGATACCCGAGTTTCTTATAAAATTTCTGAGCAAACCTAATGATGTGATATTGGATATTTTTGCTGGTTCAAATACAACTGGTTGGATTGCGGAAAAATTAGGTAGACAATGGATATCCATTGAAAAAAGCTTCCATTATATCAAAACGTCACTCACACGATTTAAATTAGTTCAAATAAACCCCGTATTTCTTAATTTTCAAGGGAAATAGGCAAAAAACTCTTTCATAAGTACAGAATATATCGTAATGTCACGAATTCGTGATAAAATAAATACAAGGTGGTGATTGCGGATGCGCTTAATGGATGTCATGGTAATCTCAGAAGCAGCACAACGATGGAAGAAGGAGGTATCCACTTTGCGCAAAGCTTGTGCTCGGAGAGCATTTAAACCGTCCGAAGCAAGAAAATCAGGTAATGTATGGCTAATTACAGAGCAGGGTATGGTAAGGGTTTATGGGCCCGAACCGCTTGAACAAACTTCATCTAAAAATTGAACGAAATGCTTGGCTCTTTTGCGGCCAAGCATTTTCTCATTTAAAATTAAAGTGTAAATCAAAATAAGCCGAATTACGGCCAAGGAGGAATTTAAATGGAAAATGTACAACAGGTATCGTCCGTAATCCCAAATTCAGGCCCAGGAGAACTTAACATCAATGCTGGTGTTGGAATGCCTGGAATGACTAGTGACCAAGAGCCTACTATGACGCCAAACTCAGATAATGAATTGTTCTTTTTACAAAATGTCATGTCGTCTCCAAACATGGAGAAGTTTGGTGCAGGAGTGGGAGCTAAACTGTTAGTCGCAAACGATGCGATTAGCAATGTTCCTAAAACTGGCTATAACAGTCACTTCAACTACGCTTACGCGGAAATTGATGACATTAAAAATGTTGTTAATCCCGCGCTGCGGAGAGCAAAGCTTATTAGCCAAACGCTTTACAAAGTTTTAGGAACACGGAAAGTCAAAACCTTCAAAGGGAATGTTGAATACCAGATTTACATGGAATCAACGTTCCGAGTCATCGATCCCGAAACGACTGAGTATATTGATTATTATGGTTATGGCTGCGGCCAAGATGCTGGAGAGCGTCTTTTGCAAAAAGCGCAAACATCGGCACTGAAGTATGCTATGACCAACGCTTTCAATATCCCAATGGGCAATAAAGAGGAAGTAGAAAGCGATAACAACCACAATCAGGATAATGTCCCAACTCCTTTTCCTCAAACGTCAAGAGGACCGTCTAATGGGGATACCGCTTCAACGCAAGTTGCTTCATCGACACAAGTAAAGATGCTTATGAGCAAAATGGAATCTTCCATTAAGAGTGGGAAGTCTACTCAGGAGCAAATGGAGCAAGTACTTGCCGAGTTTGGAGTAAACTCAAAAAGCTTGGATAAACTCAAAAAGAGTGATGTCCCAGCTGTACTAAATAATATCCCCGCGTAAACAAAAAGTTAGAACGGACAGGCAGCCATTTCGGTTGCCTGTCGTTCACGGAGGATTTAATATGAAATACGATTTATCTGCATCGAGAATAGGTACTTTTATGAGTTGCCCAGCGATGTATTATTTTAGATATATTGATGGGATGCGCTCATTACCAACGCCACCTTTAGCTCGCGGAAAATCAGTACATGCTGGCGCTGAATTGCATGGGCGCCGGCGTATTGAAGCGAGAACGAACCCAAGTATTATTCCCAGCCTAGAAGAAGTTCTGGATTTTGTTTCGGAAACCTTCGACAAAGAATCCGAGTTAACCGATTTTGGAGAAGATGATCCAGGCTTTTTTAAAGACCAAAGCATTGCATTAGCGAAAGCTTTTGTGGAGACCGTTGCTCCAACATTTGAGCCGGCTATGGTTGAGCAGACGCTTTACTTTTCTATCATGACTCCTATAGGACCGGTTCGTCTTATCGCTATCTTAGATAATATCGATTTAGACGGAAATATCCGGGACCTAAAATGTTACGCTAAAACACCAACGCAAAGTGATGTTCAAAAAAACGTCCAACTTTCCATTTATTCTATGGCATATCGAAGCGAGATGGCGATGGAAGAAGCTAGCGTAAATTTAGATGTATTGGTAACCAAAAAGGAAATTGAAGCGATTACTCTTTCTTCTAAGCGCAATCAGCAAGACCTTGATATTTGCGCAAAGACGATTGCCGGAGTCTGGATGCAAATCCAGGCAGGAAATTTTTACCCAAATGTTGACACGTATCGGTGCTCACCTAAAATGTGCCCCTATTTTTATCACTGTCAAAGTGGTACGCAGCGATGCTTATAAAGAAAGAGCCGCCTAAGGCGGCTCTTTCTCTTTAGTTTAGCATTTCCCAATTGGCTTTAATTAGGCGATAGGTTTTCCCATCGTCGGCTTGTTGCATGTACCGTATTACTTCACCATTATCGATCATTTTTGAAAGCAGCGCTTCCGCTTGCAACGGCTTAAGCTTTAGCTTCTTCGCTGCGGTAGCTGCAAAGGGTTTAAATGCCAAAGGGGTTTCTGTATCTTCACAAGACTTGAATCGTTTAACGAATTCTTCTCGAAGTAGCGTTTCATAAAGTTCTTTATTGGGATTCGTTACCGAAAACTCATGGAAAGAATAAGCGATATCCTTTAAATCACTATTAAGTGTTCCTTCTGGCCCTAAAACATGAAGTTCAACATTCAATTCGGCCAGTTGTGCAGCTATCCCGTTTATTCTCCAATCTCCGTTCATAAGAACCACCGCATGAGCATTTCGATCCTGTTCTGGAATCGCTGTTACATACAAAAATAATTCTTCAGCCATAGTAAATAATAAAGGATTCTCTTGATGATTTTCATCGATCGTGTTAATTACGACCACTTCATTATAAGGCAATACATTTAGTGCTGATATTTGGTTTTTAAGGGGCGCCTTAGAAAAATCACCTAAAAAGGCCAACCTGCTCAAAGTATATCGATCTTCTAACGAAGCCATAAGCTCTTTCACTTTTGGCTGTTCTCCTTCGTTATGGGCACTATGGTACCACATCTCGTAATTTACTAAGACCAACGCTTTTTTCATAAAATAATCCTCCTTAAAATAAATAGTATTTTAGATGTGAAATGGCTTTTAAGACTTGCGAAATAGGGGGTTAATCTTCTCTGGCAGAATGAGCCATCGTTCTTAGTTCGTCAAAAAACGATGCACCTGGAAGGAGTCTTTCTGCATAAGAGTCTAGGCTTGAAATATAAAGGTTTTTTTTCGCCCGGGTAATACCTACATAACAAAGACGTCGTTCCTCTTCAAGAGGGGATAGTGAGCCCTCATGAGCAACCTCTGTAGAGGTTCTGGCCGGGAAAATGCCATCCGCAATACCTACAAGAAAGACGATCGGAAACTCCATCCCTTTGGCACTATGGATTGTAAGCAAGCGCACACCTTCTTCTTCGTTGTTGCCTGTAGTTTGAAGAAGATTTAAGTGAGATAGAAAGCCAGCAATCGAATCAAATTGTCTGGCTTGACTTAATAGAAGGTTTTCCATCTCCTGAGCAGATGAATCCGGACTGCTTGATACAGTAACGTACTTGCTGCATTCCGTCATGGCCATAATGGCAGCTATCGCATCTACGGGTGAACGCTTACTAAAGCGTCTCAACATTCCCATCAGGTTCGCAAATTCGATGGCATCATCACTAGCATCCTCGCTATAAAAGCATTCTGCTAACGGCATGTTATTATCCCTGGCTAAATTGATTTTATTTTGAATATAACTATCTGTGATGTTTCTGGGCGGTGTTTTAACAGCTAAACGCAAAGCATCTACATTGTCAGATTCAACCATTAAGCGCAAATAAGCTAATGTTATTTTAACAGCTTCTGATTTGAAAAAGTTGGTCCGCGGTGAATAAAACGGGATTTTTGAAATAGCAAGCTCGTTTTCAAAAGAGATCGACTGTCCATTTGTCCGGAACAATATACAAATATCCTTCGGATCAGTCCCGGCTTGAATCAGGCGATCGACTTCCTTTACCACGCCTTTTGCTTCCGCTATTTCATCATTATAAGCCTTAAAACTAACAGGCAGACCCTCTTTATGAAAGGCCAGTGTACGGCCGGGATAGTTTATCAATCCTTGCTGAATAAAAAAGTCTGCTAATTCAACAATGGGGCCTGCGGATCTATAGTTTGTATCCAAAGATAGCATTTCAGACTTCTGCCAGTTATCCTTAAAATTTAGCAAAATATCCGGACGCGCAGCTCGCCATGAATAGATAGACTGTCTTGAATCGCCCACTGCAAACAGCCGGCCATGAGAAGCAAGCAATTTTAAAATTTCATGCTGAGCCACACAAGTATCTTGAAATTCGTCAACCAATACATATCGATGACGAAGCTGCACTCTTTTGAGAAAGTCAGGATTTTGACGTAACATGAAATAGAAGCGTACCAGCATATCATCAAAATCGATCTTTTTTAACTCGTTAATTTTATTATGATACGCTGCATACATCGCTGTAACTTCTTCTTGTTTATCTCTCTCACACAACGAATAGTCTAATTTATCTCCCGGCATAAGTAGACTGTTTCGCTGCCATGAAATGAATTGCAGTAACTTTGAAGGGTCCAATTCATAGCCATATTCGTTTAATAATGAAATAACAATATTATGCTTGTCTCTTTCCGAGAGTATAGCATCAAAAGTATACGGCACTGGATTAGGAACAAATTCACTCGCTCGTTTCAAATAAGATAACGCCAGGGAATGAAATGTACCTGCAATAACCTTTTTAGCTTTCATACCGCCCTTACTGGCTAGCCTGGTTTTAATTTCTGTCCCGGCTTTTTTCGTAAAGGTAAGGGCTAAAATTTGATAGTCTCTAAATCCTTGATCAATTAAATGTAGGATACGTTCAATAAGTACCGTTGTTTTACCGGCGCCGGCGCACGCGCTTATACACACGGGCGTATTTACAGGATAATCAACGACCATTTGTTGCCTTTGATCTAATCCCATACGAGCACCTCCTTACTATTAGACTCATCTCTTTTAGTATACGGAATTTTTTTGATTTTATTTCGTAAACAACCGTATTTCCACGCAAAAGAGCGATTCATTGCTATACTAAAAAAAATCAAAAGAAAGGTGTTACCATATGAACAATTTCCAAAGTCATCAACTCCTTGAAAACCGTTTCGGCTCGTCTGCTCTTTAAAGAGTTCCCGGAAATTAAAAAGCAACTTTGGGGCGGCAGCCTATGGTCGCCAAGTTATTTCTTAGCTTCTGTCGGGGAGGTGAAGTTAGCTGATGTCAAACGATACGTCGAAAACCAGAACCATAAAGACGTTTAAATATCGTCTCTACCCATCAAAAGAGCAGGCTCAGATTATAGATCAAACTATCGAGACCTGCCGCCGACTTTATAACTATTGGCTGGAAGATCGGATTTACACGTATCAGGAAATCAAGTCCTCTCCGACCAAATTCGATCAGACTAGCCAGCTACCAAAACTCAAACTCTCAAATCCATATCTGAGTTTAGTTCATTCTCAAGTGCTTCAGGATGTCGCGGCGAGACTGGATAAGGCTTACAAGAACTTCTTCCGCCGCGTGAAGCAGGGCACAGAAAAACCGGGATTCCCTAAATTCAAGGGACGACAACATTACGATAGTTTTTGCTATCCACAGTCTGGTTTTAATCTTGGCGAGAGTCATTTGCAATTAAGCAAGATCGGTACGATTAAAATCAAATTGCATCGGCCGATTTGCGGCACAATCAAAACGTGTTTAATCGTTTGCAAAAACGGCAAATACTATGCTTGTTTTTCGTGTGAGATTGAAATGCAAACAATGCTCTCTACTGGCGATAGCGTGGGCATTGACGTTGGCGTTGCTGATTTTGTCATCACATCTGACGGTCAATTTTTTCCGAAACTAGATAAATATCGCCAAGCCGAAAAGCGGCTAAAATACTTGCAACGGCAAGTTAGTCGCCGTAAAAAAGGCTCGAAGCGCAGACGCAAAGCGGTTGCTCTGCTAGCCAAGCAACATGAAAAGGTGGCCAATCAACGCAGGGATATAGCGCACAAGGTAAGCCGCGAACTAGTCAACAATAACGATTTAATCGCTCACGAAGATTTGCAAGTCAAAAACATGGTTAAGAACCATAACTTAGCAAAATCAATAACAGATGCAGCCTGGTTCATGCTATTCAACTTCTTGGCGTACAAAGCGAGTGACGCTGGTCGCCAAGTGGTTGCTGTACCACCCGCCTATACAAGTCAGATTTGTTCCGGTTGTGGCAAACTCGTGCCGAAAAAACTCTCGGAACGCTGGCATAATTGTCCGCACTGCGGCCTCAGCATTCAGCGCGATGTAAACGCAGCTATAAATATTCTAGCTATCGCATTGGAGAGCTAAGCAACTCAAACAATTAGGGCCGGGACACGGCCTTCGGGGATATGGGTAGGTTGCTAACCGTAGATGAACCGAGAAGCCCCTTCCTAACGAAGCTAGGCGGGGGAGTTGTCACTAATCAGCTCTTCTTTAGTGCAGGTATATGCATTACAGCGGTCGCTTTATGCTTCATATGTTTTTAAAAGGAGCTGATGATAATAATGAGGAAACCACGATTCAATAAGAGTGTGGCCAGTCATTTATTGGTAGAAGCATTTTCACCAAAAGAAATTGCCGTTCTGTTAAAAGTCAGTGAAAAGGAAATTGTTAAATGGATGAAAAAAGGAGGCATTTCTGCACTATGTTTAAAGGAACAAGCCTAGTAAGTTCAAAATACGTATCTTCGGTAACTCCCGCAACAATAACGGTGCGATGCGGAACATGCGCTAATTGGGATTGCAGCCAACCAGAGCCCCCCATTTGCAAAGCTTGTGAAAAAAAGGGGCATCGAAAGCACTGGACATTAAAGCAATCTGTCTTAACTCCAATTCATTGAAATATATCAAAACACATTAAGTTACACTAACATATAAAAAATAATATGTTTTAATGGTAGGGCCGCTTTTAGCGGTCCTATTTTTTTAAAAAAGGATTTTTGATTTTGCTATGGAAATACTATATTTGAGCCTGCTTCTTGTTCCCGAAGTCGTGAATTTACATTTTATAGGAGTGCTGTATAGAAATGGAACTGAATGAGATAATGACTATACCGGAAGCATCGAAAATATGGAATAAAGAAGTTTCAACTATCCGATATGCCTGTATTCGAAAAAAATTTACTGATTCAGAAGCAAAGAAATCAGGAGGTACCTGGTTAGTTACAACAGAGGGAATGAATAGGGTGTTTGGAAAACCAAAAACAGCATCCAAATAATAGGGTAGGGAGCCATTACCGCGTGCGGTTTTGGATCCCTGCTCTTTTTTTTTATTTAGGAACAAACGGTATACTAAAAATGAAAACAAAAATTTGCGCAGATGCGCTAAGGAGGAATTTTATGAAGACAAATTTATCATCTCTTCGTTTCCATTTTCGAGTCCCAGGCTAACCTGGGTTGGCGAGGCGTGAAACTGCACACACAGTTAATAGGAGGACAACCACCTGTCGAGGTGCGCCGCATATGCTGTCAAATGAAGCCATAAAGTAGCCGATAACTAGCGTGAGTCGTATGTCAAAACGACGAGCATGGGAAGGCGCGGAAGACACGTTTTTTAGTGTCATCTACTACCTGTCATTTTTGTGAATACACAAAAATTGGCGGGTAGAAAATGGAAACAAAAAATTGCAAACATGTGGTTCAATTTAGTGGAGGCGCCGCAAGCGCTTATGTTGCTTACTTGGTGTCTCAAAGGGTTTCCAAGGAAGATATTATCCTCTTACACCATGACACAAAGGCGGAAGATCCAGATACGGCTAGGTTTATCAATGATGTATCAACTTATTTAGACATTCCTATAACAGAATGCTCCGATGGGCGGTCGTTATGGGAGCTTATCGATCAGTATCAAGCCCTACCAAGTAACATGATGCCCTTTTGTACTCAAGCATTAAAACAGGCACCTGCAGAAAAGTTTTATACTTCGTTGAGGAAAGCTTCTATACCCTTCATCACTTATAATGGGTTTGGACCCGAGGAGTGGAGCCGGGTGCAGAAAGCCACTATGCGAGCGGAAATGGCTAATCGCAAAGTACGTTCACTTCTGTTTGAAGAGAACCTTCTTAATGCGGATATTAAAGCCATTATTCAGCAAGAATGGAAGATATGTCTCCCAAACGCATATCGATTTATGAAACATAATAATTGCATCCCTTGCTATAAAGCAGGGAAGTCATCTTGGAAAAAAGTTTGGAAATACTATCCGGATGAATTTGCAAAAGCAGTTGCTAGAGAAGAGTCAACTGGACATACTGTTTTTAAAAACATTTCATTGATCGAACTAGCTTTGGAATGGGAAAGAGGGAGTATTTCTTTATTTGATGAAGATGAAGAAGATTACGGAATCCCTTGCATGTGCGCATTTTAAAGGAAAGCAGGGTATACCCTGCTTTCCAAATCCAAATTTTAATGATAGCTTGCGAATTGTTACTTGTGATGAAGATGCGACTATGGACGCAGAGCAAATAAATCCTCTACTTATTGCATTAGAAGACGACACATTCGAAGATGTTCCTGTTGGGGTATGCCTTGACCGCAAATTCCCTTTTATGCAATTTGCGGCATCTAATATGGAAATGGTAAAAGAAGTAGTAGAAAACATTTTTGTTGCTTTCGAGATTTATGAGAAATTGCGGGCTATAACCAAGCTAACTCACGAGCAAGCATTACTAATGGCCTTAGAATCAGCAGGGTTTAAAAAACAAGAGAATACTAATTAAACCAAGAGAGAGAAAACTTAGTTTTCTCTCTCTTGGTTTATGTTATACTCATTTTAAAGAAACTGGCTATGAGTAAAACGACTATACTAGCTGATTGGAAAAAAATTATTGAAAAGGAGAGTTTTTAATATGGCATTAAAGCCTGGAATGATTGAACGCTTTAGATCGGCACTGCCAGTGCTACGAGAACTGCAAAGGGATATAGAATGGCTGGACAATGAGTTTTCACCGGAAGAGGCAACCGAGGAAGAACGCTGCCAGGTAAAACATTTAAGAAACCTAGCCAACCGCCCATTTGATGAAGTTGCCTGGCGCTTAGAACGGCTTTTCATGCCGGTAGAAGCGAAAGGTACTCTTTTCTTAAATTCCGAAGGAAGGTATCAACTCGAAGGTACAGAGCGATATTTTACATGCGGAGATTCTTGCGAAGTCTTTCTTCCATTCTATGACGATGAAGATGAATTTTACACATGGATACCTACCAGTATTGAGCATCAAAAAGGCGATTATTATTTCACAGCTAGGCCGCACGTAAAACTAGACGGAGCTTTAGTTAGAACCAAAAAATAAGAAAAGTAAACATTGAAAGATTTTATAGCAAAAGTATATTTTTGCAAGTTTGTCGTACTTTTTAAACAACATCTTTTTTTGCAAAAAAGCAGTATAAATCTAAATTCTCAAAAAGTATGCGTCTAAGTGTCACTGGACAAAAAAACAGCGGAATCCCGACAGGGTTCGCAAGGCTAAAGTAACGATAATTATAATTTATCGTTACTTTTAATTTTACCATTTCCACACTATCCGAACTCACATATTTTTAGTATTCATGCTATAATTATAGTATAAATATAGTTTTTGTGGAGGTTTTTATAATGAGTAAGGCTTTTATATCTCTTGGCAAAAAAGGTACTTTAACACTCCCGATATCTTTTCGCAGGAAATGCGGACTAATTGACAAAGATGCAGTTGCTATTGATATTACGGATAAAAACGAAATTATTATTATTCCCAGTCAAGATCTCGAAAATCTATCTTCCCATACCAAACGGCGCGAAGTCGCGATCAGCGCATTAGAAGCTACTTCAGGCTTATGGTATAAAAACGCCCAGGAGGTGATTTAATATGGAAAAGATTATAATTGATAGTTCGGTAATAATCGGCCACCTTACTAGAAATGAAAGTTGCAGCAAGCTACTGCGCCTCTTGTTAGCAAGTCAACGCGAAATCATCGTGTCCGCGGCAAGCCTATTTGAAATTTACTCAAGAAAAGAGTTTGTTGGTGGCTCGGCCGAAGAAACGCAAAAACTAACTGACCTATTATCTCATTTTAATTGCATCCCCATTTCAAATGATATAGCAAAATATGCGGGTATTTATCGCAATTGGTATTCGAGCCAAGAGGGATTAGACCTTCAAAAATACCCGTTAACAAACGAATTACTCTTTGTTGCATCAACAGCCAAACTCTTAGGGGCAACAATTACGACACTTCCCGAAAAAGTGGGGCATTATAACAGCTGCTGCACAGACGAATCTCCGCTATCGGGTATCTTGGTATTTGGAGTACCGGCAAACTGAGGTGAAGCAAAGTGCATTTAAAAAAATCAGGCGGTAATATAGTACCCTTTTCAAAACAGTCCTATTCTGCAAAGGCTCTAAAGTACTTAAGCCATGCTAAGGCCGAGAATACGATTAAAGCGTACAAGGCCGATTGGACCGATTACATCTATTGGTGTAAAAGCATGAACGTAGAACCGCTTCCCACGGCTCCCAATGTCCTTGTAGAATATATTTCCTATTTGGCTGACTACGTTAAAGCAAATACGATTTCAAGAAAACTCACAGCGATTAGCGAAGCCCATAAAGCAGCGGGTATTCCCTCTCCTACTCTATCGGAAGATGTACGGCTTACCTTGCAAGGCATTCGAAAAAGCAAAGGCACTTTTCAAAAAGGGAAAGAACCAATTGAGTGGCAAATGTTAAAAAAAGTTCCTTTAGCGTTTGACACCTCCCTATTAGGCCTTAGGAGCCGCGCTATACTTCTCTTTGGCTTTGCTGGCGCTTTTAGACGGTCTGAATTGGTGGCCCTAGACTGCGAGGATCTAAGTTATCATAAAGAAGGAATAAAAGTCTTCCTAGGCCATGCTAAGAACGATCCTGATGGCGCCGGACAATTTAAGGGAATCAACCGAAATATTGATATCCCTCAAATATGTCCGGTACGAGCACTAGAAGCCTGGTTAGAAGCTGCAAATATTAAAGCAGGCCCTCTATTTCGTCCGATTAAACAACGGTCGCTGGATATGGTAAAATCCAGTCGTTTAACCGATCAGGTTGTTGCAAAAACCGTTAAGGAATTTGCCCTACGCATCGGTGCTGATCCAAAGCGGTTTGCCGGTCATAGTTTACGAAGAGGTTTCGCTACGTCCGCTGCAAAAGCCGGCGCAGCTGAACGACATATAATGAAGCAAACCGGACACCGAAGCGAGAAAATGGTCCGCCGATATATTGAAGAAAGCGATGTATTTTCTTCTAACGGGTTAAGCACAATAATAAAATCAGAGGAGTGATAAAAATGAAAACGGCTGTAACCTTGGTTTGTGCATCATGTGGAAAAGCGGTTCACCTAAAAGCAGATATCTCTTCTCCTACCGTTTTAGAAGAGGTGTGCATCCAGAACGGCTGGCATTTGAAAGAAGATATGACCGTGTATTGTTCAACTGCTTGTATGAGCAAATAAGGAGGGTCTCAATTTGAGCGACAACTGTGATGGCAATCGACTTATTGAGTTCATTTGTCCCAAATGCGATAAAAGTATTATCTGGGCCTTGCCATCGTGTGACGTATATTGTCCAACTTGTGGTAAATTGATTAAAGGAAGTTCAATAATAAAAAAGGACAAAAACCCTCTTTCAATAGATGAGAGTGGCCAAGTTCAATTATTTTGAAAGGCAGGTGCGTATGTCATGATTAGATGGATGAAAAAGTTGGTTTTTTATTACTTCGTATGCCGCGCAGTGATCTTCTTCTTAGGCCTTTTCGTGCATACGCTTTCCCCTATCAATATTAACCCCACTGAATTTCTTCAAGCCGGCCGCGAAGTCATTTTTCAATCCCAAATGGAACACTTGCGCAGCATGGGGAAAAACACGGAGCGCTTTGAGCAATTTCATAATCAAAACAAACCAAAATGAAAGTAGTGATAGACTATGAAAACCTCTCTACACTTTGATGCATTTAAGCATATAAAAGCTTTAAATCTTAACGATGACTTTCTAGAAATAATTTACACTATCGCTTATGCCCATGGATACAACGAAGCCATGAAGAAAATGAAAGCATTCGTGAATAAAGAAAGTTCGTTTTCGGAAAACTCTTGTGTTGAACTTAGAGATATAGTTGCCGCAACAATTATTGTCGAAAAAGAAAATAACAAAAACAGCAAAGCTAAAGCTCCCAGTATTATCCCTTCCGAAAAAGCCTTAGCGTTAGCGAGGGAAATAAGAAAAAGAGACGGACAATAATTAGTCCGTCTCTTTACTTTATTACCTTAACCGGGATAGCTTCAGTATAACGTTTGAGTAATCGCTCCTGGACCTTAATAAACTTTTGGGCAGATTCACTTTTAGAGTGTCTCATTACATCCTGCACTATCGTTAAATCGCCGCCAGCTTTATACATCAAGGCGCCACAGGTATCTCTCAGTGTTTGGCAGCTAAGGCCCGGCCTTTTTAGGTTTTGATCTTCTAGGCGGCCATTTATAATGGCTCGAATGCCAACCCTTGTTAACCGTTTGTGCTGGCTGCGATTAGAAACGCTTGCAAATAATGGAGTGCCTGACGAATCTTTTAATCGGAGCGGCGATAGCTCCAGATACGCCTTAATCAATTCAACAACATCGAACCGAACGGGAACCCATTCTTGTTTCCTGCGTCCACGTATTAGGACAGCTCCTTGATCAAGGTCAAGATCTTCAACATTCATTTGTTCAATTTCGATAACTTTCAGCCCTTGGAGTATCATTAGTGCAATGATCAAACGATCTCTAATGGAACGTACCGGATCTATCTCTTCCCTTGCAATACCATCAAACAACTCCTGAACATGTTCGGCTTCTAAGTAATGAAGTTGAGCTAACGATTTTTCTACTGGCAATCCTGCAAATATATCCCCGAAGGGATTTTTTTTGTGATACAAGTCCATTTTTGAAGCAAGCCGAAAAAAATGGCGAACCGCTGACAAGTGAAGTGACACCGTGGTAGTTTTCCGACCAGCTGCCCATAGAAAGTCACGATAGTCTTTAGCATCAGATTCAATAACTTCAAGTGGGCCAATGTTCTTTTGGTTGCACCAATCTAGAAATCTGGATATCGAAGTTTGATAAGAACGAAGGGTATCTGGAGAGGGCCTACCATGAGAAATATCCTTTCTTAAATCGTCCATATAGGTCTCCAAAAATTCTTCAATTGTCTTTCCCATGTCAACCCTCCTCTATTACTAATCTAACATTATTATACTATACAAAACATAAGTTTGGTATCCTAGTATCTTATTAGCGATAATCGGCCGGAAGTGTAGCTTTTGCTGGGTTTTGTAGTATGTTTTAGTATTGATAATATCAATAGTCATTCATAGTTTAACAAAAACAGGGAGCTAGGTGTTTTTTACCTAGCTCCCTGTTTTTATCTTGCCAAAAGCCTTTGTGGACCGGACGTATTTCTTGTAGCATGGTAGAGAAACCAGCGTCTAAAGAGCACGTTTGCCTCAATGCTTGGCCACTCATCGTATTCCATAAGCGTTTGCAGCGGAATTTTGGCTTTTGCATTATCCGGGAACAATTGTGCGAAATGGCTTACGAACTCATCAAAGTCATTCCGCAAATTCAAGCGTTCCGATGTGATCCTAACTTGATCCAGTGAAATGCTCATACGCTCAGACTGCGATTGAAGCAGCTGTTGGTATTCCCGATTGTTTTGACCATTGCTGACGTTGGAGCCAAAGCCAGGTTTAAGGCCGCCATGGGTTCCAAACATCCTTCTCTGTGGGGAATGATCACTTCTGAAAAGTGAATTTTCCCTTCTTTGAAGATTATCCCCCGGTACGTTTTCTACCACCCGTAAGGGAACCGCCGGTCGATTTGCATTGATTTCCTCAACTTGCTTTTCCTTTGCCAACGGCTCCTGGGGAGTAGATTCCTCTGCAACCACCATAGTCGGTGGTAATTCGGCTGGCTCACAAACCGCCACAGGTACTTCATTAGAATGGTTTTTGGTTTCATGGGAAGTAAAGAACGGATTCACCGGTTTATTTGCCGCCGGCGCCTCTCTCAACTCAAGCACTTGCGGCGCTGCCGGTACTGCTTTGGGTCGCGGACGAGAGCGAAGATCGACTAGCCGTTCTTTCCAATATTGATGTTTCGCTTTTCGTCTCAGTGCTTTTTCAATATCGCCAACGGCTGCAAACAGATTGCCTTCAATCATGAATTCCGACATAACCAAGTCTTCTTGATGCATTCCAAAGGTTCCAGGCTGGAAGAAACCGAACAATGTTACCCGGTCGGTCTCTCTTTTCTGATAAACCCCTTCCGCTAACTGCTCACCAAGGATTGACGACTCTTTATCAAACAAGGGATCATACGACCAGACTTGCTCAATTAACCCGTTTTCCTCTTTGCAAAAGCAATTCCCAACCCGTTCAATTCCAAAGCGATCGTGGATTAGAGAAATGGACTCTTTGACAAATTCGGAATTGTCGTCACCAAAGCGCCAGTCTGGAATAACACCACAAGACAAGTAAAAACTTACAGGGTCAATCATGCCTGCTTGTGGCGCAGGAGCCTCAGTCCAATGCCTGGAAAGGCGAGTTGGAACATTTTCTAAGCGCAGGTCCCCTCCGCCTTGAATGTTTGCAACATAATACCGTAAGGTTTCATTTTTAGGAACTGTCGTTCCATTTTCTTTAACAAACCGCCAATAGGAGATTGTTTTGCTTTTCAACTGCGACGTTAATTCTTCATCCCATTTTGAAGCCGTATATCGCCCATAGAGAAAGGCGGCCGCTTCTTTGTTGCGCTGGCTGTTCAATGCTTTAAAAATGTTTAATAGCTCACCGATTTCACATTCAATAAATTCATTATGGTCAGACACTAATACTACCGGATAGACTTTGCTTCGTGTTGCAGCGCCCTCAAAAGAAGGAACAAACGCTTGCCAAGCTGTTTCACCAATGATCATATCCGCACCAGGCAGCAGATCATATCGTCCTTCCCCGTTCATCTTGTACATGCCGAAAATTTTCACATCATGTTTGTTGTCTGGAAACGTTGCAACACTGCCTTCGGCACTTGTTTTCCATTGAAAGGTGTGATTAAAAATTTCTCTGATTTCCTCTTCATTATTAGACGGAGAAAGACACCACCCGACTTTCATATCATAGATCACGTTTTCCAATCCGTCTCTTCGAACTACTTGCACAGATTCACCCCCATTTATTCTCCAATTGCTTTCTTGGTTTGATCTAACATTTGGTTTACCCGGCTATAGGTCTCTTTTTTTCGAATCACTTCGACCTCTTCCGCTGTAGCCCTTCTCGCGGATGCCGTATACGTTACTCCTTCCAAAGACGTTTTACTTGACTGGGGTGATGCAGCAGCTGCTCTTCTCGAATTGGAAGATGCGCTTTCATTTACGTCTTCCTTCTTCGATGAGCGACTAGCACCAGAAAACTCGCTTAAATCCTGTTCTACCGTGGAATAAGAGAATGTTTGCGAAAGAGTGTTTTGCGCGATATACCGGCTCTCACCATCAGCGATCCAATAACTAATATCGTTAATCATTTCCGGATGGCCGGGCACTGTTTCAAAATGGCAAAGTTGATGATTCAACACCAGAGTTTTAGCAGCTCCTAGAAGCTGCAAGGTGTTTGCATCGGTATGAAACAAACCATCTTCATGAACAACAGTTGCCAACTTGGGCCAATTCAATGGATTGGCCATTTTTAAAATCACCTGCGTAATGACTTGTTTTTGACGCTCTATCCGTCCGATATCCCCTTCTCCATCACGAAAACGTGCATACTCAAGGGCACGACGACCGTCTAGCTTTTGGGGGCCAGGTTCAAAATTGATTACTAGGCCACCGTTATCGTCCCATGGGTCCTCATAATGCATTGATTTTGCAATATCAATATCAACACCACCCATAGCGTCAATAATTTTGGCAAACTGCTGCGTTGTCACAACAATGGTATGATCTACCTTTTTGCCGAGTAGAAGCTCCACCGCTTCTTTCGCTAAACGTTCACCTCCATACGCATACGCATGATTGATTTTTGTTAAACCATATCCAGTAACAGGTATACGAGTATCTCTTGGAATGTGAGTGAACGTTGGTAAAGAACCTGTCAGGTCAACCAAAATCATTACATCAGACCGTCCACGATCCTCTTCCCGCTCATCCACGCCAAGTAAAAGAAATCTGCCTTTTAGTGGTACCGTTCCATCGTCCGCTTGGGCCATTTGCTTTGCGTTCTTGTCTTCTTTTGGGAAAAGCATATTTCCCCAAGAAGTCCAAGCAAACGATAGGCTGAGTGATAAAACAAAAAGTCCTAGCAGCCACGGATAGAGCCTTTTAAACTGTTTTTTAGACTCTATGGGTCTAAGATCGGAAGGTCGTCCTCTAATACGAATCACTCGTTTCATAGCCTCACTCCTTTTGATAATTTACCCTCTTAGCTATAGTATACGGATTTAATTTCAAATTTTGTCCGTATACTATAGTTAAGAAGAAATTTTTTTAGGAGGTTTTATTTTATGAAAAAATGGGCTGACCTAGGATTAAAACAAGTTACAATTGCGTATGAAACGAAAAATAAAATGCTTACTGCAAAGGGTGCAGTAACAGGTACAGCGCAAGATATAGTTGGTATTGCTCCCAACAGCCACACCACCTTTTTATGCCTTTCCCAAGAAGATGGGAAAATACTTTTAATTCCGGAAAGCAGCATTCTTTCAATCCAAGGAGAACCACTTTTAGATACTCAAGCTAGTACCGCCGAGCCAGTATCTAATAAATCGAATTCGTCTCCTGCTAAGCCGCAGCAGCCACAACAATCCAATCAAAAGCAACATCCAAAAAAAGAAAAACCAGAGAAAAAAGGTACTCCAGAACCTCCTGCTGTTGTTCAGGCACCAAAGGTAACGGTTATCAATCGATACGAAAGAAATTCTCATAATACCCAAAGAAGAAAAGCCGAATAAGATAAAAGAGCAAGCCTATATGGCTTGCTCTTTCTAGTTTGATATATTGGAAGCTGCTTGAATAATATGGTGGATATTTTTGTTGTCTAAAAGAATTAAAGGGATTTGATGCGATATCGAAACATCTTGCAACCACCATATCAAATTTGAATCACTGTACCGAGTCAAACACACCAAAATATCTGCATCTTCCGTTAAGGAGACAGCCTTATGATCAATACAGTTTCCATGGTGCCATTGAAATAAAACTCCTTCTAATTGAACTATGTCCTTTGGCCACCCAAACACTCCTATTTTTCTATTTTCGAGTTTAGCCAGGCTGTACAAATCATCATCATTAAGCGAATCCTCTTCCTCGGGCGGCTCCGTTGCCGACTTAATCACTTTAGTCTGGGAAGACTCTAGTTCAACAATCCTTGCCCTCATTTTGGCTGCCAGTTCAACATACGATAGAACCATTTTTTGAAGCCTTTTTCCGTTTTCATCTTCACTTGATTCAATAAAGGGAACTTCTTTTCTCTTGTCTATTTCTTCCCTACATTCCCTATATTTCACTTCTAATGCATGTAAACGCCCAATACGTTCTGCGTAAATCCTTCGTATCGGGCGATTATACTGATCCTGTTCATAGATTGAAAGAAGAGATGGGTATGAACTGTTTCCACAGGAATCGCAAGGCAAGGGTAAAATAGACAACTCAACTTCTTCGCACCAATCTTCTACAAAATCAGGATCTTTTACTCCATAATCAAAAATTCGTCCAAGAATCTTTTTTTTGCAAGATATGCAATATCTTTCAAGATATGCCATGCAGTGAATTTTTGCCATTTTAATCTCCTCAAGAAAATTCCCCTGCAACGCAGGGGAATTCGTTCTACTTCCTTCTATAATGGCCCTGACACAACGATGGGATTTCACGGGTACCATATTCATTAAATCGATACGCATTTTTTTCAAAAAACGATATTTTCAACGCGGTACAATAAAAAACGGCTTTAGCAGATAAGTTTCCTTGCGCATCAGCTATAGGTGGCACAAAGTGCTGGCAGTAATCGCAAGATAAGTATCTTTCTTTGGGACGGACCAAGAAATTCATACCCGGATTATAACAGCTTTCCGCACAAGCGGCACTTCTCTTTCCCATACTATCCGCTCTCCTTGCCTTATTAGCTTAATGCTTTTAATACCCGCATTTCCTTTGACCGTGGTCCATATAGATAGCGATCGTGATGGCGAAGATATAAAACCAATTCTTCGATTTTCGTGAAACATCTTTGAACATGACTGTTATTTAAGGTATGGCGTGTATTCGCGTGCATCAATTTCATTTTAGGAGAGGTAATATCAACACTCCATCGATCCCCTAACGAATAAATACCAACAATACCTTCCCTCGGATAATACTTATACTTGAACCGCTTGCAAAGAACAATCAAGATAGCCATGCGTCTTAAAATTTCTTTGTTTACTGGGTGTATATGAAGCGATTGCAGATATTCCTCATCAGGCAATGTCTCCCCGGGTTGCAATTGAATTTCCTCTAATGGAAACGGCCATCTCTTAGGTACTGAGATACTTTTTAAAATTTGCAGTCCATCGACTAAAAATACACTCCCACATCTAGAGCAAATATAGGCCCCTTCCCCTGTTGGCAAGTCAACGTCCGATATTAAACTTCCTCTGCACTGACTGCAATAATCCATAAAGACCTCCTTTCAAATAACCAACCTATGCAGACATGTCACTAACCAATCTTGTATATATAGCTCCTATGCTTCTAACGTGGTTAATAGTTTCCTGGTATGGTGGTACGCCACCATATTGAAAAATTCGTCCTGGACCGGCATTGTACGCTGCTATAGCGTAGGTAAAACACCATTCTCCTGCTGACTGAAACTGCTGCAATTGATACGAGAGATATTTAACACCTCCATCAATATTCTCGGCAGGGCTTTGCGGATTGACGCCTAACGACTCAGCGGTAGAAGGCATAAGCTGCGATATTCCAATCGCACCGGTAGAAGATACCGCCGAATTATTGAACCCACTTTCTTGCGTAAAAAGAGCTGTTGCTAGCAATGGATCAACTTGGTATTTCACGCAAGATGATAAAATACAACGCGCGACAGAATCGGCCCAATCCATACCTAAATACGGTGACGTTCTATAAATATGTCTCATAATAACTTGATAGTATGTTTGGCCCATATCTTGTTGTTGCTGAGACGAATAGGATTCGGCTTGAGTTGTTGACGCTGCGCTCCCTGCATCTGGGATTTCGTAATATTTACCATCAGACGTTTTAGCCCAGCTTGCTTCGCAAGTACAACAAACCATGAGAGCTCCCACCATGACCAATACAACCCACTTTTTCATCATCATCGCGCTTATTAACTAAGAGTATCACTAGATACTTTAGCGCTCCCCTCCCTTGTTATTTAAAAATTATCCGCAAATTGCAAGTGCAAGTTGAACACTTTGGTAAAGTAGAACAGTAGTTTAAATTAAGCAGCATAAATAGAGTCAAGAAAGTCTTCGAAAAGGTCGTCTGGAGTTCGATAACCGAGGCGCTTGCGTGGAAGAGCGTTTATTTCATCAGCAAAGCCCTTCACCTCTTCGGGAGTATACCTCTCTATAGACGTGCCTTTGGGAATGTACCTGCGCAAGAGACCGTTATGCCTTTCGTTTATGGCTCTCTCCCAAGACGAGTAAGGATGAGCAAAGAAAACTTTCGTGCCCCATTGCTGAACGTCTGCAAAGTCTTCAAATTCAGAACCGTTGTCGGTGGTGATTGTTTTGAAGATAGTACTGAACTGGTTGCCATATTCACTGTATAGTTGCCTCATGGCATTCATCACGGCCACGCTTGTTTTTCCGGGAATGTGAATGGCAAGATAATGGTCTGTGACGCGTTCGATCAGTGTCAAAACGACAGCTTCCTTGCCATTGCGCAGGCCGACCACTGTGTCGGCTTCCCAATGTCCTAACTCGGTGCGTTCCGCAACAATAGCGGGGCGCTCATCGATGCTACGGCCTTTCAGGCGTTTATGTTCATGGCTTTTGACCTTTCTGCGCTTGCGTTTAAGCAATTCCGGCACGTCAAAAAGTGATAGAGGCAAGTTGCCGGATGCCAGTTCGTTGTATAGCGTTTTGGTACACACCAGCTGCTCTTTAGGGAATTTGTTATGAAGCTTTGCATGGCCTACACAAGCATCTATGGACCACGTATGGCTGCGAACCATTTTTACTAGCCATTTAACAAAGGCCGAGCACTCCACTATACGATGCCTTTTCTTGCAGCGTGTTCGGTTAGCCTTGTAGACCGCATGACCTCGTTTAGCGTTGTATTCAGGCGCACGACCTCTGTTGCTTTTGCGCAGCGGCGTTCCCCGGCGCAGCTCGTTCATAACCGTACTTGGCGAGCAATTGATGGCTTGAGCGATCTTGCGTAATGAATAGCCCTGCTTATTTAGGTGCTGAATAGCACCTCGTTCTTCTTTCCCTAAGTGCTGGCCGCGCTTGCGTTCTGGCTCTTGTATGATATAATCATGGCAGTCCATAGTGATTGCCTCCTCGTTGGTGATGGTTGTGTGAGAACTCCATTCTACCATACGAGGAAAAGTCACCATGGACTTTTTTCTTAAGTGTTCAACTTCATTTTACAATCAACCTTT
>NZ_KB894593.1 GCF_000374545.1 Anaeromusa acidaminophila DSM 3853 | reverse complement strand
ACTCGATTACTTTTCTGCGGTTTTAAGCCAGCTTCACCTTCTGACTGGTACTGAAAAATCCATCTCCTCACTAGTTTCTGATCAACTTCCAGAGTGTTTGCTATATCGGCTATGCGCATGCTTTTGGCCAAATACCTCTTGCAAGCATCTATCTTCAAAGTGGCCGATACTTTTTCTTTATGTGGCATAAAATTACCCCCAGACAAGACAATGTGTTTTTTCATTGTCCTATCTAGGGGTAGCATATCAAAATGCGGGTCCTTTTTTATTTTACGATAAGCATTGCTATTTTTCTGAGCAATTCAAACTCCCGGCTAGTTCGTTCAAACGTACTGACAATTCGATAAGACGCCTTCCATGATCGGTAACGCCGGAAAGCTCCTGCGCCTGCTGCTCCGCCAGCGACTCAATCCGTACAATTTCATTGCTGATCTTGCCGATACTGCTGCCAATTTCCTTCAGAATGGTCTCAATTTGTCCTGCCGACCCAGCACTATCCACAGCCAACTTACGCACTTCTTCCGCTACTACGCCAAAGCCTCGCCCCAATTCGCCAACGCGCGCCGCTTCAATAGCAGCGTTCAAACCCAGCAAATTAGTTTGACTGGCGACGTTCTTGATAAAATTCAATACCTGATCCGTCCCTTTGACATGTTTCTGCGCTTCCCCCGACAACTGTTTTAAAAGGCCGCCGACACCGGCCAACGATTGGGCGTCTTCATGCACCTTGTCGATAACCACTTTCATCATAGCAGCCGCTTCTTGCAGTTCCGCCGCTGAGTCCAACAAAATGGACGCCGTCTCCAAAGATTCATGAATGGCTACGGCTCCTACAATCACATCCCCAGCATAAATCGGCATACTGACGGCAACATAAGGTATGCCATAAACTACTTTATCTACATGTACGCAAACCCGACGTTTGAGCTGCATTGCTTGATGTACCGCCGAACCTGACTTTATCGGTTCTCCCAAGCAGACCTGCTTACGTAGTTCCTCTATAGAGTTAACAGCGATCCAACATTCTCGGTCACAAACAACCATGCCCATTTTATGATTGACAAGCTGGGGTATGTATTCCGCAACCGCGCAAAAGGAGTTCAATATTTCTGCAGCCTGATGCATAGCCATCCCTCCACAAAATAGTATCTCTCCTTAAATCATAGACCTTAAAAACAAATATAGTCAACTGAAATCCTTTAGTTTATCGATATCACGCCTCCGCTGCCCTTTTATTCTTTGCAAAATGCTTTAGCTGCCAAACCGGCAGCCAAATACAACAAAATGCAGCAAAGAACAATAGTTCCGCCGGGCGCCATATCCAGATAAAAGGATACGCTTAGGCCGCCAATAACGGATACAAGAGCAAAAAGCTCCGCCAATAGCAAGGTAACGCGAAAACCTTTATGAAATTGCAAAGCCGCGGCTACTGGTACAATCATCAGCGCGCTGACCAACAGAATGCCGACAATACGCATGCCTAAAACAACTACTACGGCCATTAAAATACTAAACAGACAGTTCAGTTTCCGCACAGGCATGCCGGATACATAAGCCATTTCCTCATCAAAAGCCATACATAATAATTTAGGCGCCATTTTTAACAACAAAAAACCTACGACAAGTCCACAGCCAACCATACTCCAAACATCTTCTGGCGTCACCGTCAGTATACTGCCAAAAAGAACGCTTAAAAGAGAGTTTCCGCCCATACGGTTCATAGTGCTGAACAGTACCGCCAACGCCATACCGGCGTAAAACACAATCGCTAAACCCATATCGCTGTGCGCTCGATGCCGCTGCCTAACCCATTCAATGCCCAATGAGCCGAGAACCGTCACCGCCAAAGCGCCGACTACTGGATATACCCCCAACAAAGAGGCGCCGGTAACGCCAGCAAAAGCCAGATGCCCCAAGCCGTCTCCAATCAGAGATTGCCTGCGGACCACCACAAAAAAGCCAATTAACGGACACAACAAGGCAATCACAAGTCCTGCCGCTAAAGCGCGCTGCATAAAATCATAGCTAAATGCTTCCACAAAATCCCCTCCCATCAACCTGTATAATACCAAAGATGGCGCTCCTGAATATGCGTGGAAGCAAATTCCTCGTTCGTGCCATAAAAGCACAGTCCTTTATTGATACAAGCTACCCTGCTGGTCCAGCGGGCCGCATTGTCAACATCATGAGAAACCATCACAACCGTCATGCCTTCTTGGCGGCAAAGCTTTTGCAACAATTGATAAATTTGCGTACTTGCCTCATAATCAACACCGCTTGTAGGTTCATCCAACAACAGCACTTTCGGCGCTGTCAAAAGAGCCCTTGCAATCAGCACCCGCTGCAGCTGTCCTCCGGACAACGCCTCTAAACGCTTGCCTTCCAGCCCCTCCAAGCCTACAATCTGCAGAACTTCTTTGGCTGTCCGCCGCCGCTGCGGCAACAACTGCAAAAGCTCTTTCACCGTCATCGGAAAGCCGGAAACATTTTGGCTATACTGTTGCGGCACATAGGCTAATGTACCGTTTTTTAAAAAATCGCATGGATTCTTTCCGTCAATATAAATACCGCCTGCACTGGGCTGACATAATCCCGCTAATAAGCGGATTAAGGTTGTCTTTCCGCCGCCATTAGGTCCAACTAACGCAACAAATTCACCACTGCCCACCGCAATAGATACATCGTTCAATACCGCATCGGCTTCATAGGAAAAAGAAACATGTTCAATTCGAATCATACGGGATCCTCCTGCCCGGTTTTTTTACGAGTACAATTTTTACAGCGGCCGTATAAATCCAAGGAATGGCGCAGAAGCTCATACCCCTTGCGCTGCGCCTCCGCTTCCAATCGTGCATCTACAGGACAAATATCCAGGCAAACCGCCTGTCCACAATCTACGCAGCGAATATGGTGATGATGACCGTCATGGCTCCATTCGTAGGATGTCGCATCTTTTCCCAGCGCGCCAATGGGCAGCAAAATGCCCTGTTCCACCAGCAGCGTAAGATTGCGATATACCGTATCCAGGCTTATGTCCTCTTCTTTAATGCGAACCTGCTGCCAAATATCTACCGCCCTCATTGGTTGTTCCGCTGCAGCAACCGCTTGCAGCACCGCTTTACGTTGCTCCGTAATCCGGCAGCCCTGCCGCCGCAGCGTCGCTAACGCTTCTTCCAGTCTATCCATCACCAGGAAGCTCCTTTCGACAAGCGAAGCGCTTTATTGAGCCAGCGCTTTTTTAAGCTGTTGCAAATTTTCCCGCATCAGCGTCAAATAAGATGATTTTCCCGCCTTGTATTCTTCTACCGTTAAGCCTTCCAAGGGATTAAGCACTAGCGTCGACGCACCTGCTTCGCGGCTTAAGACTTCAGCCAACTTAGGACTTACCAAAGTTTCAAAGAAAATATACTTCACTTGATGCGCTTTGCAGAAGCGGATAATTTCAGCCATTTTGTCAGCTGTCGGCTCGGCGTCAGGAGACAGTCCCATCACCGGCACTTGCTGTAGTTGATAGCGCTTAGCCAAATATGAAAAGGCTGCATGGCTTGTAATCAGCTCTCTTTTAGCAGTATGCTGCAACGCGACAGTATATTCGTCATGCAGCAGTTGCAATTCTTTCACATACGCTGCCGCATTAGCTTCATATTCGCTAGCGTGAGCCGGATCGACTTCTATTAATGCCGCTAAAATCGTTTTCACTTCTTGCTGCGCCAGCACCGGGTCCAGCCAAACATGCGGATCCTTCGTTTCATGTGTTTCACCGCTATGATTATGTCCGTGCTCATCTTCCGACTCGCTTTCGGCTGCGTCCAGCAGAGCAACCCCTTTACTTGCTTCCACCGCCTTAGCTGAACCTAGCAAGTCCGGCTTTACAACAGCCCCCACCCAGTGTTCCAAACCGGCGCCATGATAAACCAAGAGCGCACTGCCTTTAATTTTAGCTAGATCTTTTGCCGTCGGTTCCCAGTCATGAGGCTCTGTTCCTGGCGGAACCAAAAGGGAAACATCAACGCGGTCTTTCCCTACGGCTTTGACAAACTCTTGTACCGGATATACAGATGCCACTACTTGCAATTTTTTCTCTTGGGGTTTTGTACTCATGCCACAGCCAGCAATGGAGCTTACCAAAAATACTAGAATAATTATCAATACATTTCGACGAGACACCGCATCCACCTCTTAATAGTAATATTCCTATTAAAAGGATAGCACACTTCATTAACTCGCGCAAGAATCTTTCTCATTTAGACACAAAAAAGCAAGTGGTTATCTTTAAAGATAACCACTTGCTTTTTAAATCACATTACCCGTTTAGCGCCTAAATAACGCGCTCCCCAATACCCGTCATACAAGCTGTCTACGCGGACGCCGCGGCTGGATGTCGCACTAATAAAGCGATCATCGCCTATGTAGATGCCCACATGAGATACACCGGAAGTATAGGTCGTGAAAAAGACAAGATCACCGGGTTGCGGATTCGAAACCGAATATCCTGCATCATATTGTTCATCTGCCATGCGCGGCAAGAAAATGCCGGCATTTGCAAAAACGTAACGCGTAAAGCCCGAGCAGTCAAATCCATAGGGAGTGGTTCCGCCGAAAACGTAAGGAACTCCACGGAATGACATTGCGCTTTGAATAATCCGCCTTGTCATGCTCGTTCCCATGTCACTACGACTTACGGGAATGTCTCTGCCCATTAACGCCCGATAAGTACCAGATCCGACAATCCCATCGGCCTCCAGTCCATTAGCCTTTTGAAAGGCCATAACGGCGGCTCTTGTTGCCGAACCGAAGTCCCCATCAGCAGTACCACTGCTAAAACCAAGTTCTTGCAGCCGTTGCTGAATGGCCGTCACATCATCGCCAATATCTCCTTCACGAATGGAAGAAGCATCTGCCACCCCGGGTGCGCTGAGCAAAAAGCAAACCATACCTAAAACAAAAAATCTTTTCAATTGCCCCATTCTGTCACCTCTCTACAGCCTACGAGGTTAGCTGACGGGTTCGGGTCGAGCAACCCTGCGCGAGCGACTTCGCGCTTCACCCCTATACTGTGGTTCCCCCGCTCCGGAGCCGGATTCGGCTTTATTTAGCTCACTTTAAAGGCAATTCGCTATTCGATGAAAAAATCCTGCCTTATTTTCTTTTTTAACTTTCTTTACTGTTGTTCTTTTCCGCCTTGCCCTATTTCTTGACGCAGCCAATATAACGGGCGTTGCTTTACTTCTTCAAAAATACGCCCTACATACTCGCCGATAATACCTAGTCCCATCAGTTGCACGCCGCTCAAAAGCGAAATACTCGCCGCAATAGTGGCCCAGCCAGGTACAGCCTCGTCTGTCAAAAACTTAATATAAACAACATGCAGCGCCAACGCAAAGCTAACCACGCCAAAAACCAAGCCAGCGTAAAAAGCAATACGCAAAGGCAGCTTAGAATAAGCGGTAATGCCATCTAAGGCAAAATGCAGCATTTTAGTAGGTGAAAATTTCGACACCCCCGCATAACGCGGCGGCGCTACAAAATTCAACGTTGTCTGCCGATAACCAATCGCTCCCATCATGCCGCGTATAAACCGAGCTCGTTCCGGAAAGCGACGAAAAGTTTGCACTACTTTGCGATCCAACAGTCGAAAATCTGATCCCCCTTCACGCACGCGCACCTTGGACACTGCATTCATCAATCGGTAAAAACATGAAGATGTCAGTTTCTTAACCCAAGAAACACCTTCCGTCGTCAGGCGAATGGTCTGTACTACCTCGTAACCGTCCTGCCATTGTTCAATCAACTGCGGCAATAATTCCGGCGGATGCTGCAGATCACCATCCATCGTAACAACAGCGTCTCCTTCGGCATGATCTAAACCGCAACTCAAGGCTATTTGATGTCCGAAATTACGAGCTAGAATCAACCCCCGCACCCGGGAATCTTGCTGCGACAAGCGATCAATGACCAAGGGCGTGGCATCTTTGGATCCGTCATCAACAAAAATCAGTTCAAAAGAATGCGGTAATTTCTCCATAACCGAGCATACCGCCTGATAAAAAGCTTCCATGTTTTCTTCTTCATTGAAAACCGGAACTACGATGGAAATCATTGCTCTTTCGCCTCCGCTTTGCGATCTTGCCGTAAGGCAACAGCTCTGCGCAGATACACATGGCGCAGTTCCTTCATTTCCTTGTCGGTATTCCACAACACCAGTACACGAATGCATTGAGGCACACCATCTTCAGCCTCGATTTCTTGAGCACCGAAAAGCGCCACATCATTCCAGCCAAACCGCCGCGCCGCAGCCGCTGGAAATGCAGCATTCACCTCTGGGGTAGAACTGAAAATAACCGCGCCTAGCTCTTCTTCTTGCCAGCCATTAGCCTCTGTTAAAGCATCCAGTAATTGCAGCACTGCTTCAAAAATTTCTTCTTTAGTATTAGCCTCCACCGTAGTGGCGCCACGCACTCCTCGCAACATCTGCCGAGTCCCCCTTTGCAAGGCAAGGATCACCGTTGTTATGCCGGTGATCCTTGCTCATTCAACCAAGTATTAAGCCTCTGGCCATCCTTAGCTACATCTTCCCGCTGTGCGGCTGCAAGCTCCGGATACCAAGCGATCTCTATTGTCTCCAACACAGGCGTATCTTGCAAATTGCAGTATACCCCATGCCAAATACCGCAAAAACCCGTTTCTTTCCATTGCACAGGTTCCATGGAATCTTCTAGTTTAATGGATACTTTCCCCTGTCCCAGAAAATCCAAAATACTTTGACGTTCTTCTGCTGTCAAGGGAATTTTATCCAAAAATAAAGTATGCCCCCGTCCGTGTTCTTGTAACGCGGCATAGGCTTGGCGCACTTCCTCCAGTACCGCCTTCGTCAAGGAAAACAATTCTGTTTGACCCTTCTCAGTCATGCCGCGCCACCTCTGTTTGCCACTGCTTTACTTGAACACAGGCAGCTTGCACCAGGTTCGGCAGCGCCGTCGCCACAGGCGCCGATAATTCCATACCCACAGCTAGCGTTTGCGGCTGCAAGCCAAGAAGGACAATTTCCTGCACCGGAGCCTCCAAGAGTTTCAACACCGCCAGTACATCCTTAAGTCCCAGATCGTGCACAGACAAGGCGCCGCAAAGATGCGCCTCTACCTCAGAATTCCGCAAACAATACAATGTTCCCGGCGCTTGATCTCCTTGGACAGCATCCAGCAACAGCAGGCGCTGCGTTCCTTTTAAAAAGCGCAACAACTCCATACCCAGAGTACCGCCGTCAATCAATTGCACCGTGTCAGAAAACTCTCCTGACAACTGGAGTTGTTCCACCGCGCGCACGCCGACGCCCTCGTCGCCAAGCAAAATGTTCCCAACCCCTAAAACCGTTATCTCCGCAACATTCATCTCAGCGGATATCCCCCAAATCATCAGGATCCTCGTGAAAATACTTCACACCGGAAATCATACTTGAAATTTCGCCGCCGCCTTCAATAATATCAGCACGGACGGCCATATACACATGTACAATGGAAAACAACATAATCGCCCAAGCGGCATAATGATGCAACAGGTGCAGCCAATACTCTCCTCCCAACCAGTATACAAAGGGACTAAACAAAGCAGCCCCCCAACCATTGGGATGAATCATAAAATACATAGCCAAACCTGTAATGATTTCGATAAAAATCATTAAATAGGCCGTTGCATAACCAGCTCTCGCCATGTGGTTTCGCAAGTATGGCCGATGATGAGGCGAGAGCAGTAAATAATGCAATCCCACGTCCAGCATCCCCAACCAATACTCCAGTTTCCAAGGACGCGGAAATAACCGGTCCCCTTTATTGATTGCAAAACCATAAATACGAAAAACAAAGCTGCCGATAAATAAAAATGCCGCAGCAAAATGGATGAAGCGAATGGTTTCCATTGAAAACCATGTCGCTACGGCAAAGGTCGGTTCCATCCCTTGGGTTCCCACATAACCAGGATCGCCAATGTAAAGGCCAGTCACAAAAAGCACCAAAATTGCCAGCACCATAATCCAGTGAAAAAACCGCAAAAAAGGACTGAACAGATAATAAGGCTTCATCGTTCCATGCGTCATGGGTGTCATGGCACATCCCCCTCTCATCATCCACTTGCTGTTTTATCTCCCGCAGGCGCACCAAGGTTCTTCCGCCAGATAGTCACCGTCGGAATAATAATAAGCTCTAGCGCGGCAGCCTCCGCAAATGTCGTCATAACCGCAACGCCCGCAAGCCCCTTTCAGCGGCTGATGGCGTAAATCCTGGAAGATTTCACTTTTAGCCCACATTTCATCAAAAGGAGTCTGCCGTACATTGCCTACCTTCATCGGCAAATACGGACACGGATGCACATCCCCGTTAGGAATAATGACGCAGTAAGCCGTACCAGCTAGGCATCCCCTGGTAAAACGCATCTTCATGCCCCGTTCTTTGGCAATACGCATGAACTGCGGCGCACAAGTCGGCTTTAACTCAATCTCCACCTGCTGCTGCTTGTCCAAAATCCGTCCCAGAAGCGACTCGTATTGTTCCGTGTGTAAGGAGGTATCTTCAATATCCTTGCCCCGGCCTACAGGCACCAGGAAGAAAATATGATGTCCTGCCGCACCGGCGCTTACTGCGAAATCGGTGAGTTCCGTAATTTCCGGCTCGTTCCAATTCATAGCAGTAGTATGAATTTGGAACGGCAAGCCCGCAGAGCGACAGGCGGCCATGCCGTCAACCGCGCCCTGCCAGGCGCCGGGCCATTTGCGAAATTCATCATGTCGTCCGGCATCAACGCTATCCAAGCTAATTCCCGCCCGTGCAAGGCCTGCCTCTTTGAGCTTCACCGCCACTTCCGGCGTAATCAATATGCCGTTTGTTCCCAAAACCGGGCGCAATCCCTGCTCTTTGGCATGACGGATAAGCTCATAAATATCGGCGCGCATTAAAGGTTCGCCGCCGCTAAGAATCAAAATTTTAAAACCAGCTTTGGCAATTTGCTCAATAAGCTTTTTTCCTTCCGTCGTATCCAGCTCTTCCGCGTGCTTAGATCCGGCGTCTCGGTAACAATGCACGCAGCGAATATTGCATTCTTGGGTCGTATTCCATGAAATGATCATAGGATCACTCCTTCCAGTCCGTCAAATAACAGGCCGGATCCTCCGCCCAAATATTGCCGCCGGTCACGGCTTCCGCCCGAATGCGGCAGCCACCGCAAAACATCTTATAACGACACTCACCACAACGTCCTTCCAAATGCAAATGCTTCTCGCGCATAGAACACAGGAATTTGTCCTGGCTGTCCCGCCAAATCTCGCTGAATTTCTTTTCCCTCACATTGCCCAGCGACTTATGCCCCCAGAATTGGCAAGCATGCACATTCCCCTGAGGGTCTACATTAGAAGTTTTCTGCCCGGCTGAACAGCCGCCATGCATCTCAAGCAGTTGCAAAACTTCTTCCACCCGCTCTGGCTGGTGCTTTTCTAAGTACTGCAGTAAATAAATGCCGTCGGCATGGTTATCGGTCGTTAAAATTTCCACTTCTATACCGCGCTTATGGAAATCCATCGTCCGTTCCATCAAAAGCTCAATCGTCTGCCGTTTTTGTTCGGGCGTAGTATCGAGTTCCGCCATTTCCTTGCCCCGACCTGCATACACTAAATGATACATGCAAAAGCGCGGCACGCCTTCGCGTTCCACAATATCCAGTACATCTGGAAGAGTATGGAAATTTAAGCGATTTACAGTAAAGCGGATACCTGTCTTATTTCCTGCGGCCAGTGAATTGCGAATGCCCTGAAGCGTTTCCTGAAAAGCGCCTTTTTTGCCTCGGAAATTATCGTGAACTTCTTCATTGCCGTCTACGCTAATGCCGACATATTGAAAACCAGCCTCATGAATACGCCGGGCCATATCCGGCGTAATTAGCGTACCATTGGTCGAAATAACGGGACGAATGCCTTTCGAAGCGGCATAGGGTCCCAATTCAAACAGATCGTGACGCACCAGCGGTTCGCCGCCGGAGAAAAGCAGCACAGGCACTTTCATGGAAGCCAAGTCATCAATAAAGGCTTTGGCCTCCTCGGTTGAAAATTCACCGGCGTATTCCTTGTCTTCTGCATTGATATAGCAATGCTGGCAAGATAAATTACAACGGTTTGTGCTGTTCCAGACAACTATCGGCGTAGCATCCGAAGAAAACTGCAGCATCTGCGGCGGCAACTGCTCTGTCTTGCGACCGTATTTAACAATATCCGACACCGTTGCCGTACCACATAATAATTTTGTACATCCAATCATTCTAAAATGAAACCTCCTTGAACTGCTATACGCAAAAAAGGCCAACTCTCAAAGAATCTTTGGAGAGTAGGCCTCTACCTGCCATTTTACAGTTTTTCTTTTTCTGTTGGCGTTGTCAGGGAAGCAGTGTGACGCACTTCCTCTTTCACCTGATCCGAGGCGGCTTTAAAATCCCGAACACTTTTCCCCAAAGCCCGGGAAATTTCCGGCAGCTTGGCGGGTCCAAAAGTAATCAGTACGATTACCAGCACGACGAAAAGCTCCGGTAGCCCTATGTTAAACATTAGCCATACCTCCCCTTCCAGCTTCTATTATCGCAAATTCGCTGTATAGAAACAACAAATTTTTTCGTTGAGTATACAACATTCAATCCTGCAACGAAGGAAACCGCAGAGTAAAAGAGGTTCCCTCCCCCACAGTACTGGCCGCTTCCACATCAATGCCGTGCAAATTCATAATTTCTTTGGCTACTGCCAATCCTAGGCCCGTGCCGCCGCCGTCGCGGCTGTGCGCCTTGTCCACCTTATAAAAGCGTTCCCAAATATAAGGCAGCGCTTCTGCCGGAATGCCATGACCAGTATCGCTGACACGCAAAAAAGCACGTCCATCTGCGCCATAGCCAGATTCAATACGAACGGCCCCTTGTTCTGTATGACGCAAAGCATTATCCAGAAGAATCAACAACAGCTGCGTCAGCCGATCTCCATCGCCATACACAAAGAGTCCCTCGGAAAGTTTGGTCTCCAACAGCAAGCCTTTTTCTTGCGCCAATTTCTGCACTAACTGCACCACGCCATCTACCAAATTTTCCAATAAAATACGTTCCTTTTCCATTTCCACCACACCGGCTCGCAAGCGGCTTATATCAAGCAAGTCGGCAATCAAACGCTCTAGGCGCAACGCCTCGTCACGAATCAAGGCATGGTATTGCTGGCGCTGCTGCTCTGCCGCCGTACCATCCGCCAGCGCCTCATTGTAGCCTCGGATAATAGTCAACGGCGTACGCAGTTCATGGGACACATTCGCCACAAAATCCCTTCTCAGCCCTTCCTGCTTTTCCATTTCCAAGGCGGATTGCTCTAGGCTGGCCGCCATGGCGTTGAAGCTTTGCGCCACATCCGCCAACTCCGCCGGGCCTTCTACCGGAACTCGGCGATGGTACTCGCCGCCAGCAATATGTTGCGTCGCTTGGCGCAAGCTTTCCAAAGGACGCGCAATCTGCCGGCTTAAGCGCTGTCCAACCAGCAACGACGCCAGCAAGCAGATAACCGCTACAACCCCCAAATGCCACCGCACCCGCTGCAGCCACTCCTCTACGCCCTGCAAGGGTACATGCAAAATAACAGCGCCGTCTGTACTTCCAGCTTCCGCTCCAGGCACCGGCACCGCAACCACCAGCATTTGTTCTTGATAGAAGTCATGAAAAAAAGTGCGCTGGACAATTTTCCCCTGCAACACCTCCTGCAACGGCCCAGCCAACCGCGCGCCGCCTTGCCTCATCAGACCGCGCCCTAATCCCTGACCTGGTCCCTGTCCTGGTCCCTGGCCGCCCTGCATCATACCTCGACCATGAGGCATAGCGTCGCTATGATTCAAATGCATGCCCCCTCCTGCAGCCGGAGGCATCATGTCGCCAGACAAAGCCAAAATTCCGCCCTGACGATCCACTACCCAAATACGGGCATCCAAAAACGGATCCACTACCTCTACCAACTGCCGCAGTTCCCGATAACCGTCTTCTTGCTGCCGCGAAGCCGCCACTAAAAGACTCAGTTCCGTCCCCTTCCGCACTAAATCCGCCGTACGCTGCTCTAATACATACTGACGGATCAGCATGAATGAACCGACAAAGGCCAAAAGCAAGGCCAAAATAATAATACCGATATGACGGGACCAAATTTGATAACGCAATGGTCTGGCCACAATTACACCCCTACTTCAAACTTATAACCTACGCCCCAAACCGTACGAATATCCCAGGCTCCGGTTTGGCCTGCAGCTATTTTTTGGCGCAGACGCTTAATGTGCGTATCAACCGTACGGGTATCTCCGAAATACTCATATCCCCAAATAGCTTCCAGCAATTGCTCCCTGGAAAAAACCCGTCCAGGATGTTTCGCCAAGTACCACAATAATTCCATCTCTTTAGCGGTCAATTCCACCTCTACGCCCGCCACACGTACGCTGCGCTCCGCCAAGTTGACATCCAGCTCATCATATTGTAGTGACTCTTCTTCGCGCCAGTTATGCTGAGAGCGCCGCAGAACGGCTTTAACTCGAGCTACGACCTCCCTAGGATTAAAAGGTTTTGTTATATAATCATCCGCTCCTAAGTCCAGGCCATTAATGCGATCTTCATCCTCTCCTTTAGCGGTCAGCAAAATAACAGGCACTTCAGACACCCGCCGCACACGGCGGCATACCTCCAGTCCATCCTGTCCCGGCATCATAACATCCAGCAGCAGCAGTTGCGGCTTTTGTTCTTCGTAAAAGCGCAGAGCTTCCGTTCCGTCAGCCGCCTCCACTACGGCAAAGCCTTCTTTTTCAAAATAAAGCGCCAAGAGCTGACGAATCTGCTTGTCGTCATCAGCAATTAAAATCTTTGTTTTTTCCATCTTCGAACCTCCTGACAGGACTGTTTTAAAAAAGCGGCACATAAAGTTTCCTATATAGGAATAAAAGGCATTCTACTCAACGCAGAATGCCTTCACCAGCTTAACTCCATTTACTTTACAGCACTGCATCCAACGCCGCAGCCAACTCTTTCTTAGGCCGAAAGCCTACTAGGCGAGAGACTTCTTTGCCTTCCTTGAAGATGAGCAACGTCGGAATGCCCATGACCTTATAACGCTGCGCTACCGCAGGAAAGTCGTCAACATTCACTTTGATAATAGCCGCTTTATCCGCGTATTCAGGGGCCAGTGACTCCAGTTCCGGAGCAATCATTTTGCAAGGCCCGCACCAAGGCGCCCAAAAATCAACCAATACCGGCTTACCCGCTTCAATCACCAGGGTTTGAAATTCTTCTTCTGTTGCAATGGTATGCAAAGCCATATCCATGCCTCCCTGTTTTTCCTCTATGAACTCAACGCTTTCACCGAGATTATTCTATTTTTATTGTAAAGTTTTTATTTCTTGAAGTCAACTATTGCTATTGCTCTCTTGCGAGACTCTGCATTGCCAGCGATGCACCAAGCCCATCAAAACAGCGCTCACCACAGCCACTGCCCCTAAAAATACTGGCGCATTCCAGGGAGCTGGCAACGATTCATGCAGCCCGTAGATACCAAAAAGCACAAAGATAACCGCCGCTGTCCACTTGACCGCCTGCTCCGGCAGGCGCTTAAGCAGCATGCCGCCCACAACAATCGCCATGCCGTCGGCAATCATCATACCTGTAGTCGTCCCCATCCAAACCGGTATAATTTCTTGATACTGCGCCGCTAAGGCGACTGTGGCCAACTGCGTCTTATCTCCCATTTCCGCCAAGAAGAACGCCACCACCACCGTACAAAACGGCGTATAACAGGTGGCCTTGTCCGCATCCCCAAGTTCATCGCCGCGAATGGTCCAAATACCGAAAAAGATAAAGGATACTGCAGCGGCAATTTGTACGTACATCATCGGCATCACATACTGCAAATAATGTCCGGCCAGCACCGCCAACAAATGATTGAGCAGTGTCGCCACGAGAATGCCGCTCATTACGGTTTTCCAGGAATACCTGCCTGCCAACGCCAAGGCCAAAAGCTGTGTCTTGTCGCCCATTTCCGCCAGTACCACAAAAATCATAGCCGCTAAAAAAGCTGTCATTGATCTAGCCTCCTGATTGCGAAGTCACTGACTCGCGCGCCTCTTACGCAAAAGACAGTAGCTCCTTAGTATTTTTTAAAATTCTCCTCTGTACTCTCTGCTAAACGCTGATACCTCACTGTGTGAACGTCTTCTTTGCTTGTTTACATATTAAAAAAGCGAGACACTTTGGGCAGGATTTCCTGCCCAAAGGTCTCGCTTGTCAACGTTTTCGTCCGTTAACGGCAAAGCCAGATAGTATGTACTATCAGACTGTTGACTTTGCACCGTGAAGCTACTCCCCTTTGGATTCTTGATATATGGTAACGAAAAATGCTTCTTTTGTCAAGAAGGTGTGCGGCAAGCCATCATTAAGCCGGGTTCTGTTCCGCTTGCGCGGTGATGACCATCTATCTGGGCCATCCGTTGCCGAATGGCTCTAGCAACCAACCCGGAAGGCTCAGCGGGCCGCTTCATCCCTTCCCTATTTGGTCTTGCTCCGAGTGGGGTTTACCTAGCCAGCCAGTCACCTGACTGCTGGTGCGCTCTTACCGCACCGTTCCACCCTTACCGGCATAAAGCCGGCGGTACACATTTCTGTGGCACTATCCCTAGAGTTTCCTCCGCTGGACGTTATCCAGCACTCTGCCCTACGGAGCCCGGACTTTCCTCGACCGTTCTAAAACGGCCGCGGCCATCTTTCAAGCTCGCCGCAACATGTATGAAAATATCACAAATTGTCCGGCTCGTCAAGAACTCCTTCACTACGCCATTGCTGCAGCGAAGATAAGCGCTGTTCCATGCTCCGGGAGGTCTTGGCCGCGCTTTCGATAGAAAAGGAGGCTTCTTGCAGCTTTTTCTGCGTTTTTTCCAACATCAGACCGAAGCGGGCAAATTCTCCTCGCACCGCCCCCAACAGCTCCCATACTTCCGCACTGCGCTGCTCAATGGCCAGCGTTCGGAATCCTAGCTGCAAGCTGTTCAAGAGCGCCGCCAGCGTCATCGGCCCCGTCACGACAACCCGGTGGCGTCGCAGCAGTTCCTCAGCTAAGCCAGGACGCTGCAGCACTTCGGCATATAAGCCTTCCGTAGGCAAGAACAACAAAGCAAAATCAGTCGTATGCGGCGGAGCCACATATTTTTCCGCAATGCTCTTGGCTTCTAAACGCAGCCGCTGCTCCAGCTTTTTCGCTGCGCTTTCCTGTCCCTCCGCATCGCCGGCTTCTCGCGCCTCTTGGAGGCGCAAAAAGTCTTCCTGGGGAAACTTCGCATCCACTGGCAGCCAAATACAGCCCGTTTCTCCCTGCCCAGGCAGGCGCAAAGCAAATTCCACCCGCTCATTGCGCCCGGGAACTACCGCCACATTCGCCGCATACTGCTCCGGGGCCAGTACATCTGACAACAAGGCGGCTAATTGAATTTCTCCCCAGGTGCCGCGGGTCTTAACATTTGTCAGCACTTTTTTCAAATCCCCCACGCTGGCGGCAAGGTTTTGCATTTCCCCCAAGCCCTTATGCACCATTTCTAAACGCTCGCTCACCCATTGAAAGCTTTCCCCTAATTTTCGTTCCAACGTCTGTTGCAGCCGTTCATCCACCATAGCGCGGATTTCTTCCAGGCGACGTCCGTTTTCCAAACGCAGCGATTCCATTTGGGCCTCTAAGCTCTGCCGCAGATGCTCTTGGCGCCGTTCCTGCGCCTGAGTCAAATTCTGCAGATGGCTGGACATGCTTTCTGTCTGCTGCAATTGCATGCCCATGTGTTCCGCCAGACGACGCAACACGGAATCATTAAAATCCTGCAGTGTTTCCCGCAATTCCCGGCGGCTTTCCTGCAGTTCCTGACGCAGCTTTTCTTTTTCTGATTCCGACTCTTCTTTGGCGTTGCTTAACCGGCTGATTTTTTGGAGCAGCCACAGTATTAATAGCAATTGCAAAAGGGCCGCCGCCAGCAACGTTATGGTCGCAGTATCCATGACAACCTCCTGTAAGGCATTCCGATTACCCTATTGCGTTTTATCATTTCCCGGCAAAATAACACGTAGCCATATCTGCCATATGTAAAGCCGGTACCAACGAGTAACGCTTCATAGCTCCGGACAGGCTCTGCCCGCCAGCATAGGAGCGCGCTGTATCGTCAAAACCGCCCATATGCCAGCGAATAGCAAGCATTTCCTCCTCTGTCAAAGGAATAAATTTCTGCAGCAGCATAACCGATTTTTCCCCATGACCCAAAGGCAGTTGATCATCAATTTCGTACACTTCTACTTTTTCCCATTGACCAGTTGTTTCGTTTTTCCGATTCCGAAAGCCTTTACGATAAAAATTCGCCTTGCATAAATCATGAAACAAAGCGCAAAGGCAGGCAGATTCCTGTTCCAACTCCTGGGAAAAAGCCTGCATCAAGGTCATCAAACTGTCATATACAGCCAGAGAATGCGCCAAAAGCCCCCCTTCCTCCGCACCGTGAAAGGAAGCGCTCGCAGGAGCTGTATAAAAATCAGTTTCCGTTTCTAAATAATCCAGCAGTTGAATCAGGCCTGGACGATCGATCGTCTTGGCCAATGAAATAAACCGCTCTTTTTCTTCCTGTAAGGACATCTGCTCTCCTCCTCTAAAAAACCGTATTTTCGGCCTTATTGCTTTTATGAAAACAGGTATATTATACCGCAAATGCAGCGACGTAACCAGGACGAGAATAAATCATCACCTTACTCTGGAATTGTCTACCGATTTATGTTAGTATAAACAGGAGCAACGGAGCATGAGTGCTCTGCCGTTCTGGTGGGGAAGCGGCAGAGCCGGGGGCGTGCTCCGTTGTGCGTGATTTTTCTCTAAAAACATTTTCGCGTTTTCCGTGTATTTCGCGGTTCGTTTTATATATGCTAGTATATTAAAAAGCAAGCTGACCTTGTCCGCGCGACAGGGTCAGCTTTTATATTTATATATTCTCTCTGCTTCCTCTGTTCCTCTGTGTAAATCTTGTACCCTCAGACGTAACCTCACGTGACTCCCGCGACTCTTGTTCAATTTCCCTCTGGGTCTCAGCGCGGCTCGTCTTTCGGCTCAAAGGAAAGGCACTGCCGCTGGGAAACTTCCCTCGTCACCCGATTCGGCATATTCTTGCTCTTAAAGCCCATAGCCTTGCAGCCATAGGGAAATTCTTTTTCCCAAGTGATATAGAAATACTTGCATTTATTGCAGTTGATTTTATTGGTTCCCTGCGTCTCCATGATTTCCGCCTCCCCTTGGAAAAACCAGTTCCTCTACAACCAAGCCAACAGGCCTAAACGGCCGCTTTGTCCATTGTCGCCGCGATGAGAAAAAAACAACTCCTTCTGACAGCAAGTGCATACGCCGGAGTCAGAAATCTGCTGCTGCGGTATGCCGGCTTCAGAAAGAAGCCAGGCGTTAAGGCCTCGCAAATCAAGCCTCTGCTCGCCTTTTTCGCTGCGCAGCAGCCCTGCGGGAAGGTTCGCCGGCAGCTTCTGCAGCACATTCTCACCCACAGGATAGCAGCACTGCCCGATAGACGGTCCTAAAGCAGCCAAACAGTCTTCCGCTTTGGTGCCAAAACGCTCCCTCATCACCTGCAATGAGGCCGCCGCAATACCGGCTACCGTCCCTTTCCAGCCGGCATGCGCCAGCGCTAATACGCGGCGCACCGGATCAAAAAGCAGCACAGGCACGCAATCTGCTACTAAAAGGAGCAGCGGCACGCCCTTGGCCGCCGTCACCACCGCATCGGTTCCAGCCAGGGCCCCTTCCCAGGCAAAAGCGCCTTGGCCGCATTGTCCTTCATCCACCACAGCAACTACATCTCCATGAACCTGCTGCAACGCCACTACCTTGGCCGCCTCAACGCCAACGGCTTCACAAAAAATCTTCCTGTTAGCTGTAACATCCTCCGGACAATCGTCAACATGATATCCTAAATTCAAAGACCGCCAAGGAGCCTTGCTTACGCCGCCCAAACGAGTAGACATGGCATGCTGCAAGCCGGCTCTTTGAAGCAGGGAAAAGCGTCCTACCGTCAAATCTCCCGCCTTTTCTAGATAAAACGGTTCTTTATCTTTCACCATGCCTCCCTGCCTTCCTTACAGATTCCGCAGCGCCTGCAGCCTGCAAAGCACCCCTTAGTAGACGCTTCCTTTGCGGCGCGCTGCCATTCCTGCCACAAATAATCTTCATTAAAGCCCATATCCAAGTGCGCCCAAGGCAGACGCTCGTCCAGAGCACGCTTGCGATATAAATAACTTTCTTCAGCCAAGCCGGCGTCTTTTAGACAAGCAGTAAAGCGCCGCCAGCCTCCCTTCGCTGCGGCAGCAGCCAAAACTGGCGCCAAGCGACGGTCTCCCCGCGCCAACACAGCTTGTACATAAGCCTCTCGCGGCGGTTCGCTAAGAATTTCTATACGTCGTTGCGATTTGAGCAAGCCTTCCAATCGGCGCAGCCTTTGCTGAATCACCTTTTTATCCGCCATAGGGAGCCACTGAAAAGGCGTGAAAGGCTTGGGGACAAAGGGATTGACGCTAAGGGTCAGTTTGCCCTTAGATCCTGCTTCTTCCATACAGGCCAGCACCCGCAAGGCCATCTCGGCAATAGCGTCGATATCTTCATCGACTTCCGTCGGCAAGCCAATCATAATATACAGACGCAAATTAGGAATGCCTGCCTGCGCCGCCAAACGCACGCCCTCTAAAAGATGCTCTTCGCGAATTCCTTTGTTAATGACGTCCCGTAAGCGTTGGCTGCCTGCTTCCGGCGCCAAGGTCAGCGTCCGGTGTCCGCTGGCGGCCAAACCAGCCACCAGCACCGCATCCAGCGAATCCGCCCGCAAGGAAGCTACGGAAAAGCGCATTCCTTTGGCTTCGAACTCATGGCATAAGGCTTGAATCTCCGGATAATCGGAAACTGCCGCCCCCATAAGGCCCACTTTCATGCCTTGCTGCTGCGCCCGCAAAAGCGCCTCACGCAATACAGGCAGTGAACGCGGCCGCGGCTGGCGAAAGCAATACCCGGCCATGCAAAAACGGCAGTGCCGTCCGCAGCCGCGGGCCACTTCCAGGAGAAACAGCTTGCCGAACTCGGCGTCTTCCGAAAAAACAGCCGTTTCTCCCGGATAGTCGTCTAAACGTTCCACTCTGCGCCGCGAAATGATCTCTGGAACCTCCCCCAACTTTCGCCATGCTGTCACTCGTCCGTCCGCCTCATAATCCGCTTCGTAAAAGGCAGGCACATAAACGCCGGGAATGTGCGCCCACGCCAGCAGGACGTCTTGGCGCGTTTTCCCTTGGGCGCGGCACTCCAGGTAAACATCCACCAGCTCTTGCAGCACCTCTTCGCCTTCGCCGATAATGGCCGCGTCAACAAATGGCGCCAACGGTTCCGGGTTGAATGTAGCGCAAGGTCCGCCAATCAGCACAAAGGGATCCTGCTCGCCCCGTTCTTCCGCCAATTGCGGAATTCGCCCCATTTGCAGCATATCCAAAAAATGAAAATAATCCATTTCAAAGGAAAGAGCAAAGCCTACTAGCGCAAAAGCGCTTAACGGCCGCTGACTCTCCAGGGTCATCAACGGCGTCTGCGTGCGGACATGCTCGTCCCAGGCTTTTTTTTCCGGCAAAAAAGCCCGCTCGCAGCACAGGTCTCCCCGTTCATTGAGCAGGCGATATAAAATGTGCAGGCCTAAATTAGACATGCCCACTTGATAATTATTGGGATAGACCAAGGCAAAGCCCCTGCCGCCTGCCTGCGGCGGCGCACAGGTGTTTTCCTCCTGCTCGCGGCGCTGCCGCAAGGCTTCTTTTAAGCTCCAAGACATACGGTTCACTCACTTCCTGTCTCTGTTTCTTTCATCATAGCAGAGAATCCCTCTAATGTCAGCGGAGATGATGCACATCATTGACAAGGGAAACCAGGATTTTTTGCGGCAGCACTTCCAAAATATTCACCGCCGTATTGCTCTGCCGTATGGCCCAAAGGCGATTCAAATCCATGCCTAATACATCGCAAAGCACCGTACGTATGGCTGCACCGTGAGATACAATAACCACAGTCTGCCCTTCATGCCGTTGAGCTAGTTCGCACAAGGCCTCCATCATCCGCTGCTGCACTTCTAAAAAAGTCTCACCGCCGGGAATTTCAACTTCCCCCGGATGCGAAAACAAGCGATTGCCCGTACCGCCTCCATCCAAATCAAGGGAATCATAGGTCATTCCTTCCCATTCGCCAAAGGAAATTTCCCGCAAATCCTGGCGAGTCAACACATCTAGGCCGTGTACGGCGGCAATTTGAGCGGCTGTTACAAAAGCCCGGCTCAAATCGCTGCTGTATACAGCAGCTACTTTTTCCTCCGCCAGCCGCTGCGCCACTTTTCCTGCCTGCTCAATGCCGTTTGCCGTCAATGAAATATCAGTTTGCCCCTGATAACGCATCTCGAGGTTCCAGGTTGTTTCACCATGACGCACCAAAATTAATTTACTCATGCTCCAGTTCCTTTCTCAAAAAAACCACAATTCATATCTTACTATTTTAATTCAGCCTTCAAAGCCGATATTAGTCGCTGATTTTCGTCTTGCCGGCGCACAGCCACGCGAATATGAAAATTGCCAAGGCCTACATAATTGGCGCAGTCCCGCACCAAAATTCCCCGGCGTTTCAAACGTTCCCGCCATTGGCTGGACGTCAGACCGGTTTTTTTCATATCCAAAAGAATATAATTTACCGTCGGCTCGTAAGCATGCACTCCCGGCAGCGCCGTCAACGCTGCGTATAAGGCCTGCTTCGCCTGTGCTACATAGGCGCGGCTTTCCTGCTGATAATCGCCGCAGCGCAGAGCCCATAAGCCTGCCTGTTGCGCCAAAAAATTCACATTCCACGTATCCTTTTTCGTCGTCAACTCTTGAATCAGCGCAGAAGAGCCCGCCATAAAGCCCAAACGCAGCCCCGGAATAGCGTAAAATTTAGTCAAAGAACGCAGAATCGCTACCCGTTCCCCCAGTCTCGATAAATCTGGCAAAATGCTGTATTTTTCTTGTTCCGGCAAAAAATCCTGAAAAGATTCATCCACAAGTAAAAAGCACTGCTCTTTAGCCGCTTCGTCCGCTAAGCGCAGCACCGTCTCACGCTTGAGCAGCGTCCCTGTCGGATTGTTAGGATTGCAAAGAAAAAACATATCCGCTGCAGCCAAGGCTGCCTTCACTTTATCCCAAGGCAGCGCAAAATCGTCTGCCGCCGCTAGCGGCAAATATGCAACTTCCGCCCCGGCTGCGCGAGCCGCCTTTTCATATTCGCTGAAGGTTGGCGCCGTCACCAGTACGCGCCTTGGTTTACACGCATAGCAAAGCAAATACAGCAATTCCGCTGCACCATTGCCCACAATCAGACTTTCCGGAACGCAGCCATGGCTTGCCGCCAAAGCCTGTCGCAGCTCCGCCGCCTCCGGTTCCGGATAATGCACAACCCCATCTAAAAGAGACGCCAACTGCTCCTTCAAGCCAGGCGCCAACCCCAAGGGATTGATATTGGCGCTAAAATCCAGCACCGTTTCCAGAGCTAAACCCAATTCACCGGCAGCAGCGTAAATATTGCCGCCATGCTCAAAAGCAGCGAATCCAGTCATGCATTTCCCCCTCCTTGCCACAGCGATACCAACTGCCGCCGGATACCAGCGGCCAATTTCCCAAGAAGGAAAGCTGAGGCAGCTCCTGCCGCACTCGAGCCTGCAAGATTGTTATTGTTTCTGCAGCTACATCGCCTTTCCACAATACCCCCAGCACCGTCCCGCTATGAGCCACATTGACGCCGATTGCCCCATGCTGCAGCGCCAACGACCAAAGCAGCTCCAGCTCCAACTTAGGCAACAAAATTTGATTAGCCCGCGCGCTAAGCATAGCGCCATGGCCCAACCAAAAGGCTTCCTGTTCCTCGAGTCCCCGCTTGATGCATTGCACTGCCTGGCGAACCACTCGTTCCTTGGCCCGGTTAAAGCATTGCAATTCCTGACGCTCATTAAACCGCTGCGTATCTACTTGGCCGCCTTGGTCCCAAACGGAAACCATAATCGCCGGCGGTTCCCCTAAGCTGCAAAACTTGCTGCCTGTTACATGGGCGATCTGCGCAACACCAGGACAGAACACGCCATCCGTAGGCTCCACCTCAGTAGCTAGCGTTAAAATTTCTTGCGGTGCAAGAGTCTTTCCAAAAGCAAGAGCCGCCGCTTGGCAAGCAGCGCCGATATCGGCGCTGCTAGACGACATACCCTTGCCGACTGGCAACTGCGAAGAAATTTCCAGTTCTCCAGGAATCTGCTTTTCTCCCAAAAGAAGCAGCGTCTTCATCACCGCTTTTTGAGTTTTAGGTCCGCCCAAAACAGCCGGAGCTTTAGTTGGCCGCAAAATAGCCCGGGAATAATTGCCGATTGGACAGGTGATTAAGAAGTAATCTTCATCCACCAGGCCCTGCGTCAATTCACCGCAAGACCCAGGAACACGCACCTCCAGAATGCATCCTGCCGCCAATTGTTCAGGTATATTTGAGTACTGCGGGGACGTTTTTTCGTCCATGCGTCTTGATTCCTCCATCCTGTTCTAATACAAAAAAGCCAGCAAGACGACAACTTCCGTAATTTCCGTCAAGGCTCCATATACATCCCCTGTAAGTCCGCCCAACTTGCGGCTAATCAAAAAACCGCCGCCAAAAGCGCACACTAACGCCGCTACCAACGCAATCAACCCTTGACCGCCCAAAGGCAGCACCAGCACAAACGAAATCAACAAAGCAACCCATAAAGCGCCCTCACCGGCATAAGCGGAAAAAGCGCGTCCCATGCCGTTTTCCCGGGCATAAGGAAAACAGGTAATTCCTACCACCATTGCTAAACGCCCTAGTATAGGCATGGCAAAAAGCGCCGCCGGCAAAGTCAGCGACGCCAAATCGGCAATCAGAGACCATTTCAAAGCAAAGAGCATTAAAAAAGTGGTCACCCCATGGGCGCCCACACGGCTGTCCTTCATGATTTCCAGCATCCGTGGCCGATGACGGCCGGAAAAAAGACCGTCCATGGTGTCCATAAAGCCGTCGCAATGCAAGCCGCCTGTCAAGAGAATGGGCAACGCTGTCAGAATGGTAACAACGACTGTCGGCGGGTACGTACTAACCCAAGTTGGCAGCCATACATACAACACTTGCCAAGCAGCTACAAAGCACAAGCCTAGTACGGCTCCAACCAGCGGAAAATAGCGCACACTGCGACCGCAGCCCTTTTCATCCCAAAACAACTCTCCCGATAAACGCAGACGTGTCAAAAACTGCAATCCCAGCAAAAAATCATTGAACATAGTTCCCCTCCGGCATCTCCATTCTTCTTTAGACTACCATCCCAACAGCAGGCTGGCAAGCAAAAGAAATAGAGCCACCGCGACTTGCATCAGGCGGATCGTTTTCGTAATATGTCGCCCTTGCAGCGCTTCTTTGGGCTCTCCCATTTTCGCCCGCAGCGAAGCCACACCGCCGTAATAATTTAGCCCGCCCAATTGCACCCCTAAAGCGCCAGCCACTGTCGCCTCTGCATAGCCGCTGTTCGGGCTGGGATGCGCCGCCGCATCGCGGCGCATCATCCGCCAGGCGTTGCGCCAGTCCATACGCAAAATCCACGCAGCTCCTAAAAGCAACAACGCTGTCAATCTCGCGGGAAGCCAATTAAAAACGTCATCAACCCTGGCAGCCGCCTTGCCGAAATGCTCATAGCGTTCATTATGATAGCCCACCATGGAATCCAGCGTATTAACGGCGCGATACAAAAAAGCCAGCGGCACGCCACCAATCAGAAAATAGCAAAGCGGCGAAATAATGCCGTCAACTATATTTTCCGCTACCGTTTCCACCGTAGCCCTTGTGACTTCTCCTTCATCAAGTTCAGCGGTGTCCCGACCAACAATCCAGCCTACCTTGCGTCGCGCTTCCGCCATATTTCCAGTAGCCAGAAAATCGCGAATTTCACCGCCCGCAGCCGCCAGGCTGCGCGGCGAAATAGTGAAACTCAAAAGCAGAGCTCCCCCCAGCCATTGTGCTGCGTTTCCCCCTAACGCCAACAGTTGCATCCAGCACCAAGCGCTGCTATAAGCAACAGCCAGTACTACTGCCACCAGCACAGCGCCTGACACCTGCTGCCGCCAAGAACTCTGCGTTATACGCAGCAAAGACGCCTCTCCCCAGGAAATGACCCGGCCAATGAGCACTACTGGATGCCAGCGGCTGTTAGGGTCTCCCAGAAGTTGGTCCAAAAGCACCGCTCCCAGAAGCATCCATAATTCATCGGGCCATATGCTTGGCTGCATCTACTTGCCCTCCACGATGGCATACAGACGAGGCATATCCATGTTTTCCCGCACAACCGCAGCCAACCGATTATAAGCCGCTTCCTTGCGCGCCTGCGTATCTCCTGAACGATCAAGAAGAGCTAAGCCTTTGCGCTGCCGCAACGCGTTGGCAAGGAGTCCCCGATAGGAGTCATTATCAAAAATACCGTGCAGATACGTACCGAGGACTAACCCGGAGGAAGCCACCGCTCCATCTGGGCTGGATACCTTTTGACAAGAACGTTCTTCAATCTGAAAAGCAGCTTCTGTACCTGCAGCAAATTCCGTACGCCCCATATGAATTTCATAGCCTTTCAGCTCCAGACCGCTGGCTTTGATACCTAAAAAGCAGTCGGACAACCCGCGAGCGCTGACTTGCTGGGTCATTTTTTCCGCCACAAAGGTCGTTGTTGTATCCAAAAGCCCCAATCCCGGTGTTTCATCATGGTCGGATTCGGTATGCTCCGGATCCAAAACCCTTTGCCCCAGCATCTGATAGCCGCCGCAAATACCGATGACCGGTACGCCTTGTTCATGCAGCTCCTTAATGGCTTTTTCATACCCATGCTCTCGCAGGTACAGCAAATCCTCTACTGTATTTTTACTGCCCGGCAAAATGATAAGATCCGGCTTGCCCAGCGCTTCGCCTTGACGCACATAGCGCACAGCCACATCCGGTTCGGCCCCGAGAGCGTCAAAATCCGTAAAATTGCTGATCTTCGGCGTGCGCAGCACCGCCACGTCAATTTCTTTGCTTTGAACGGTCTGCTTATCTTCCAAAGAAACAGAGTCCTCGTCGTCAATGCCTAAATCGGCCAGATGCGGAATAACCCCCAATACCGGCTTGCCTGTCTTCGTTTCCAAAAATTCCAGAGCTGGCTGTAAAAGACGAATATCGCCGCGAAACTTATTGATAATAATGCCTTTCACCAGTTCCCGTTCATCCGGTTCCAGCAACTCCAGCGTTCCCACTACCGAAGCCAATGCCCCGCCTCGGTCAATGTCCGCTACCAGCAGTACCGGCGCCGGCGCTAGTTTAGCGACGCGCATATTAACGATGTCATTAGCTCTGAGATTCACTTCCGCCGGGCTGCCGGCGCCTTCAATAACAATACGGTCAAATTTATCATGCAGCTTCTGAAGACAAGCTTTCACCGTATCGAGCGCCTGCAGACTATAACCCTGATGATACTCTTTGGCCGTCATATTGCCAATGGGGCGTCCCATTAGCACTACCTGGGAGCGGGAATCCCCAGTAGGCTTTAAAAGCACCGGATTCATCTCCACCATAGGCTCTAATCCGGCGGCCTCCGCTTGCGCTACCTGGGCCCGCCCCATTTCCTCGCCATATTTAGTTACATAGGAATTCAGCGCCATATTCTGCGCTTTAAAAGGAACGACACGCAGACCGTCCTGCAAAAAAATCCGGCAAAGCGCGGTTGTTAAAATGCTCTTGCCCACATGCGAACTGGTTCCTTGAAGCATGATGGTCTTAGCCATGCCCAACGCCTCCTCTGTTTGCTATCGCTTCTCTTTATTTTATTCCGCTTCCGCCAAGCGGCGCACATCCACCGCCAAGCCGCTGACAACCAAAAAAACCTGCTGCGCCTGGGAGGCTACTTGCTGATTCACCCAGCCCGCATAGTCCCGAAAAGCGCGGGACATCGCATTATCCGGCACAATCCCCAGTCCCACTTCATTGGTAACAAATACTACCGGACAAGGCGCTTGCTGCGCTGCACGCAATAACGCTTCCGTCTCCTTGGCAATATACCGTTGCCCATCCTCAGGGTCTAAAGGAAAATCCTTTTGGCACATGCAATTCGTAACAAACATGGTCAGGCAGTCAAACAGAATCGCCTTGGTTTCAAAGGCCGCTTTCGTCAGCACCGACGCCGCCTGACGCGGCGCTTCATAAGTCTGCCAACCTGCAGGACGCCGCTGTTGATGTATCTCAATACGCAGACGCATTTCTTCGTCCCAGGCTTGCGCTGTCGCAATATAACCCACTTGCTCCGCCATAGCCGCTACGCGCCGCTCGGCAAAAGCGCTCTTGCCGCTGCGAGCGCCGCCGGTTACCAAAATAATCTCAGCCACGTCCATCCCTCCTTGCCGCATACGCTGCGCAGGCCGTTACCAGCGCTTCCGCAGCCTCTTCATTGCCTGCAAAATGCAGATGCAGATAGGACGCCAGCACGTTTGGCGAAGCATACCCCCCTGGATAGACAGCGCCAGTACGCATTTTTTCGAAAGAAAAGGCCCACGGAAACGGTTCTGCTAACGGCTCCATGCTGGAAAAATGGAACTCATGACCTTGAAAACGGACGCCGCCGTTCCCCAATAGACTATTTTGCTGCAATGTCGCCGTCACATAGCCGACGGTCTGCAGTTTCTTCTCCATCCGGCACTGCGCCGGCACCACTTGCGCCATCTCATAACGCTTCCCGGAAAAGTCCTCTAAACCTTCCGTCAGATACATCAGGCCGCCGCACTCGGCGTAAATAGGCATGCCCTTTGCCGCCGCACTTCTTACAGCCTCACGCATGGAAGCCTTTGCCGCTAATTGCGGCGCAAACATTTCTGGAAAACCGCCGCCGAAAAATAATCCGTCCACCGCAGGCAAGGTTGCATCCTCCAGCGGACTGAAAGGAATCAATTCCGCGCCGCAGCGCGTTAAAACATCCATGCTTTCGGGGTAATAAAAGGAAAACGCTTCATCCTGAGCCACGCCCAAGCGCGCCCGCCGTACAGGTAAATCGCCCATCGTCGCAGGAGCCGGTAAATCCGGCGCTTGTTGAGCCAATGCGTATAAAGCATCTAAGTCCAAAGCCTGACCAACAGACCGGCCCATCGCCGCCACAACCGAATTTAAGGACTGCTCCGTTACAGGCGTCAGCCCTAAGTGACGTTCAGGCAGGCGCAAATCTTCTTGCCGATGCAAACAACCCAGCACCGGAATATTTTGCCGTGCTAGCGCTTCACGCACCATATGTTCATGGGACGCTGAACCGACGCGATTTAAGATCACCCCGGCAAACCAGACCTCTGGATCGTATTGACGAAACCCCAGAGCCATCGCCGCAGCGCTCTCCCCCATGGATTTGACGTCCAGCACCAATACTACCGGCGTTTGGAGCAATTTGGCCAACGACGCCGTACTACTAATCCCCTGGCGACCGCCGTCATAGAGCCCCATTACGCCTTCAATAATGGAAATATCAGCTTCTGCCGCCGCCTTGACGAATAAAGGCGGCAATTTTTCCTGGGGCACCAGCCAGCTGTCCAGGTTATGCGCCGCCCGACCGCTGGCCAGTGCGTGAAACCCGGGATCAATGTAATCCGGACCGATCTTAAAAGATTGCACTGTCTTGCCTTGATTTCGCAGCGCCGCCAACAAGCCTGTTACAAGGGTCGTTTTGCCCACGCCGCTTTGGGTGCCGGCAATAACCAGCCGTGGACGATGCACAAGGATTTCCTTTTCTTCCATCGGCAAATTCCTCCTCCCGGCAGCCCTGTTCTATGCCTCGATTTGGTACAAAATCGCATTCAGCGCCGAAGCCGCGATCGGACTGCCGCCTTTATTGCCGCGTACGGTAATATAAGGAACTGGCGATACTTCCGCCAAAAAATCCTTGGATTCGGCAGCGCCCACAAAACCAACAGGTACGCCAATAATCAGCGCAGGTCGAACGCCTTCTTCCTGCATCAGACGAATCACTTCAAAAAGAGCGGTCGGCGCATTGCCAATAGCCACAATAGCGCCGTCCAGTTTAGCTCCAAAAGTCCGCATGGCAGCCATGGATCGCGTAATTCCTGCCGCTTTAGCCTGAGCCGCCACCGTTTCATCGGCGATCAAACATTCCACCTGGCAGCCGAACTCTGCCAGGCGTTTCTTATTAATGCCAGTACGGACCATTTCCACATCACAGTAAATATTCTTGCCCTCGCGAATGGCTTTCTGCCCGGCCGCTACGGCGTCGGCATGCACCTCAATCACTTCTGCATACTGCGGATCTCCCGAAGCATGAATCATGCGGGAATATACCTTTACTGCTTCCGGCGTCAATGATAGACCCGCTACGTGAGGGGCGATAATTTCCATACTCTTGCGCTCAATCCCCTGAGGATCGGTCATAAATTCCATAATTACTTTCCTCCTGTTACCAATTTAGCAACCTGCGCCAATACCTGCTGCTCTGTTGCGCAGCAAACCGGATAAGCTAGGCGCGGCCTATCAACCAGTACTACTTCCAGCCCCAACGCCGCGGCAGCGGCAATTTTCTCTGCGCAACCGCCGACATGGCCGCTGTTTTTCAAGACAACAACCTCCGCCTGAAAAGCCCGATACAAGGCCTGGTTGAGTTCCAACGAAAAAGGCCCCTGCATAGCAACAATATCTTTAGGTAAAAAGCCAAGGCTGCGGCACTGCTCCAGCACTGACGCCTCCGGCAGCACCCTGGCTACAAGACGCTTGCCCTGCAGCAGCGGCTCCGCCCGGAAGATGCCAAGCTGGCGACTCCCTGTGGTCAAAAAAATGGTCTCGCCCAAACCGGCGGCCAGCCTGGCCGCTTCCTCATAATCTGCAGCCACATGCAATTTTTTGTACTCAGGCAAGTCGCTGGCAGGGCGCTCGTAGCGCACATAAGGAATTTTTACTTTTTCACAGGCCGCCATGGCATTGCGCGACACATTGACCGCATAGGGATGGCTGGCATCCACCACCAGGCGAATGCCTCGTTCTTGCAAAAACGCTTCCATACCCGCTTGATCAAGCGCCGTCTGCACCACAGAAAGATCCGCCTCCTGCACCAAACGCTCGCCATATTCACTGACAACGCTCACCAGCACCGGCCAGTTTTCCTGGCGCAGACGAAGCGCCAGCGCGCGGCCGTCTCCGGTGCCGGCAATGCAGAAAATCACAGCTTATACCCCCGCGGCGTAATCATGCGTCCGTCTTGCACATAAGACTGGCTGTTGCCGATAATGACCAACGAAAACATATCGATAAATTCATTGGTGAAATTTTCTAAATCAGACAACGTGTATTCTTCCTTGCTGCGCGTAGCATGGCGCACAATACCTACAGGCGTTGCGCCAGGCCGAACTTCCAGGGCCAAGCGACGCACTTCTTCAATCTGCATGGTACGTCGGCTGCTTTTGGGATTGTAGAGAGCAATCACAAAATCGGCTTCCACCGCGGCTTTAACGCGCCGCACAATCAGTTCCCAGGGAGTCAACAAGTCACTAAGACTGATGACCGCAAAATCGTGCATCAACGGCGCGCCCAACACGGCAGCAGCAGCGCTTACGGCACTGATGCCCGGAATAATCTCCACCTCCGGCCGCTGTTCTGGCTCCAGCTTTTGAGCCAGCTCCAGCACCAAGCCAGCCATTCCGTATACGCCGGGATCGCCGCTGGATACCACGGCTACCACTTTGCCTGCCTTCGCTTCATCCACCGCCGCCTGGCAGCGCTCCACTTCCTGCATCATGCCGGTGCCAATCACCGGTTTCCCCGCCAAAAGCGGTTCAATTAACTCAATATACGTATCATAGCCTGCTACCACTTGCGCTGTTTCAATAGCGGTCCGCGCTCGCGGCGTCATATCCTCGAGGCTGCCGGGGCCAATCCCTACGACGATAACCCGCCCCGCACCACCGCCACCGTTACCGGTCCTCGCTTGGTTTTTGAGATGATTAGTTTCCCCTGTTTGTACTGATTCTGTAGCCATGCGGCTGCTTCGCATACATTTCCAACTCCAATCTGTTGAGATACAAAATTTGATTGCTCCAATTGATACTCCTTAACCGCTTGGGCTAAGAACTCTTGTTCATAACAAACAAAGGGGATCTGCCAAGCTGCGGCTAAAGCCAGCAAGCCTGGTTCTTCCGCTTTCAGCCAGGCACTGCCCAAAGCTGCTACACTAGCGGTAGAATACCCCTTAGCCTCCAGCGTCTCTTGCGCCGCCTGCGCAATTAAGTCTTTTGAGGTTCCCTTGCGGCACCCCATGCCTACCAACAGACTGGGCGGACGCAAATAGAGCACAGGGGCCGTATGTGCCGCTAACTCCGGCAGCCAACGATCACTGAGAATCACCAGGCATTCTTCGCCGCCTTGCCAGGCGCTCAGCGGCTGAAACGCTACGCCAAATTTCGCCGCCCGCTCGCGCCATATTTCGGCCTGAGGCAGCGTCTCGTCCAATAAAAAAGATACATCTTTTCCCGCCGCTAAAGCGGCATTGATATATTTCATTTGCTCAAACGGCTCCAGCTTCAAGCCCAGCTTCACCGCCAGCACATCCGCCGCCACTGCGCCGGCCACATCAGTAGCCGTGGTAATGACCGGCGCCGCTTTAAGAACCGCAGCTACCTGCTGAGTCAACTCGTTAGCGCCGCCAATATGGCCGGAAAGAACGCTGATGGCAAAGTTGCCGCCGTCATCGACGGCCACCACTGCCGGATCTTGCCGCTTATCTGCAAGCAGCGGTCCTACCATGCGCACTACAATGCCCAGAGCCATAAAGAACACCAGCCCATCGCAGTCGGCAAAGCGCATTTTCACTGTCTCCCCCAAAGAATCTAACGGCAAACAGGCCTTTCGATCCTCCGGCGCAGCATGTTTAGCATAAACCTCCACCTGTGCCGCTGGCAGGGCTTGCGCCAGTTTTACCGCCAACTTCGCCCCTTTGGCGGTTACGGCAAAAAAGGCCAGTTTCATTTTTTCGCCTCGCGGAACATATGTCCAAATTCCGGCGCATACAGCCGCGACAATTCGTACTCCTTATCCAGGCAATGCCCTACCACGATCATGGCCGTACGATCCACGCCTTCTTCCGCCGCCTTGGCGGCAATGTCCTTCAGACGGCCTCGCAGAATGCGCTGATCCGGCCAAGACGCGCGTTGTACAACAGCAATCGGAGTTTCCGGAGTATAGCCTCCTGCCAGCAGCTCATCTACCACATCTTGGATCATATGGACGCTGAGGAAAATACACATGGTCGCCTGATGACTGGCCAGGCTGGCCAGTTTCTCTTTGGCCGGCACCGGAGTGCGCCCCTCCATACGGGTGACAATAACGGTCTGAGACACGTCAGGGAGCGTATATTCTTGTTTCAGCGCCGCCGCGGTTGCCAAAAAGGAGCTGACCCCTGGCACCACTTCATAGGATACGCCTACGCCATCCAATGCGTCCATCTGCTCTTGAATGGCTCCATAAATACTGGGATCCCCCGTGTGCAGGCGTACTACTGCTCTTCCGACTTGCGCCGCAGGCACCATGACATCCAATACTTCCTGCAGCGTCATAGAGGCGCTGTTAAAAATCTCCGCGCCTTCCTTAGCATAATTAAGAAGCGCCGGATTAACCAAAGAACCGGCATAAACAATAACGTCCGCCGTTTCCAAAAGACGTTTTCCCTTCACCGTAATTAATTCCGGATCTCCCGGTCCGGCTCCGACAAATTGAATCACACTGGCCATGTTTGAAAGCCCTCCTGTTTTACTAATATCAAAGATAAATAATCCAATTTTACCCCTCGCAAGGAAGCTAAATTATGACAAATTCGCTGTTCCGGATACCCTAGGCGGCTGATCAACACCGCCTTGTCCAAAAGCTGTAATTCTTCCAGAACAGTTACTATAGCATCGTATTTTCCGGCTACTTTCATCAAAACAGCATTAGGAAAACGCCCCAGGACCGCGCGAATTTCCTCCGGATCCTCAATGGCAGGCACAATGGCCAGCTTTTCCGCGCCTTCTGCCAGCGCTTCCTGCAAATAGGCCGCCGCTGCTGAAAAGGAAGTAACTCCAGGCACACATTCAATGGAAGCTTCCGGCACCAAACGCCTTACGCGAGCCAGCAAATACGTATAGGTGCTGTACAGCATAGAATCGCCAATGGTAATAAAGGCCACCGACAAGCCCTGCCGCAAAAAACCGGCAATCTCTGCGGCTCCTTTTTGCCACTGTTCTTCCAATAGGGCTGCATCGCGAACCATGGGCATGGAAATTTCAACCAGACGCGCTTTCGCGCTCAAATGCGGCCCTGCTACCTGTTTGGCCACGCTGTCTGCACCTTCTTTGGATTTAGGCAAGCAGATAATATCCGCTTCCCGCAGCAGTCGAGCCGCTTTCAATGTTAACAGTTCCGGATCGCCGGGACCGACGCCGATACCGTAGAAAGTTCCCACTAACGGTGATTGCAAGATTACTCCTCCTTCTGACAGGCGATGATAAACACTTGGTTCAAGGCTTGAAACAAGTGGCTGCGCCCTGCCTTACGCAATCTTGTTGTTTGTACGCCAAAGGCTTCCAACGTACCATAGCCTGGACGCCCTTCGCACAAAGCCAGGGCTTCTTGGAGAGTTTCCGCTGTTACCGCGGTCAGCACCAGCCTGCCACCAGGCTTTAGCAGCCTGTCGCAGCCTTGCAAAATCTCCGCCAAGCGCCCCCCCGAGCCGCCGATAAATGCCACGTCGCAAGGAGGAACCTCCTGCAGCGCTTCCGGCGCTTCCCCTTGGAGAACCTGCAAATTGCGCAGGCCATGTCGTTGACGGTTTGCCTTAATGAGAGCCACTCCTTCGGGCACGCGCTCAATGGCAAACACCTCTCCCTCCGGAGCCGCCAACGCCGCCTCCACTGCAAAGGAACCGGTACCTGCGCCAATATCTATAATACAGCTATTCGTTTCAATGCGCGCCTGCAAGAGCGCCAACATACGCACTTCTTTCTTAGTCATGGGAATATCGCCGCGCACAAACGCTTCATCAGGCAAGCCGTAATGATGCCGTTTCATATCAAGTCCTCCTCGAATCCCGTCTCCGCCTTAACGATAAAAATGGCATGTTCAAAGCCTTCTTGCTGCGCCGCTTTCGCTAATGTTGACTGTTCCACACGTTCTGCAGTATACGACAGGGATTCGCATTGCCAGCACAAGGTCTCTTCCGGCCATCCCAACTGCAAAAGCCGCGCTGCAATTTCTTTAGGCCGATGCAAACGATCCGTGAGAAAAGAAAGAGTCCGACCGGAGCGATACTGCAGCGCTTCATCCTCGACTTCCCTGCCGTGAAAGCTAAGCAGGCTTGCCTCCTGCCAAGGTTCCGCCACTCTGGCAAAAGCCAGTTGCACCGAGCTGATCCCCGGAATAACCTGCAAGCGCTTTCTGGGAAATCGACGCCGCAAAGCAGGCAGCAAGCTATAAAAGCCAGGATCTCCCGATACCATGACCACCACTTCCCCTTGGCGGCTTTCTTCTTCAATATAATTCAATAGCCCTTCAATATCGGCATCAACCACCCGCTGCTTCGCTCCCGGCGGCGCCAGCGTAAGGAGCGCTCGCCTACCGCCCACAAGCGTCTTAGCCTTAGCAATAGCCTCCCAGGCGACCGGCAGCATATACTCGCGGCTTCCTGGACCAATTCCCACTACAAGGATCTGATGTTCCATCCCATCGCGTCTCCTATCTTCTTTGCATCCTCATCCATACCCAAAAGCTCTCCTTGCAGCGTCACAATCACTGTGCCCACCTCCAGATCGCCAAACACATGACGCCGCGCCCGCTCGCTGGCTTTCGCCGCCAGCAGCGGATACAGCGTCTCTCCCAGTCCAGCAGCTGCAATATGAGGCATAGCGCCTTCTGTTGTCGTCGCGTCCAAAATATCCTTAATCGTCTCCTGAGAAGCTCCCAATAAAGCCGCATAAGCTGCCAGCGTCTCCATTCGTCCGTCCGCCATGCGGTTATGCGTATGAAAAATACCAGCAGCCACTTTAGCCAATTTCCCCAGGTGACCGAAAAGCAACACTTTCTTTAACCCGAATTCCGATGCTTTTGTAAGCATGAATCCTACAAAATTACTCATCTGTACGACACTCTCTTCAGGCAGCCCGTATTTTAAGATCGCCGCATCCTGTCCAATCCTTCCTGGCACCAGCACCACGCTGTCAAATCCCTGAGCCTGAGCCACGCGCAGTTGCGGCGCCAGCGAGTTTTTAAAGGCTTCTTCCGACATAGGCTCGACAACGCCGGTAGTTCCAATAATGGAAAGCCCCCCGCAAATGCCCAGAGACGGATTCAACGTTCGTTTCGCCAGCTCCTCGCCGCCGGGAATGGACAGTGTGACTTCCGCTCTCAGGCCTTCCGGCAGCAGTTCCTCCAATACCAACGCCAGCATGCGCCGCGGTCCCGGGTTAATGGCCGGTTCTCCCGGATCCATAGCTAGGCCTGGCTTGGTTACCGTTCCTACCCCTGTTCCAGCAAATAAAGTCCATCCCTCTCCCGGTTGCAAGACTACCTCCGCCACAAGAAGCGCGCCGTGGGTAATATCAGGATCGTCTCCAGCATCCTTGCGCACAACGGCCCGTCCGCCTTGCTCTATGGCCGACGTTTCCTCCACTGGAACCTGCAGCCACTTTCCTTGAGGCGTCTGTACATTCACTTGCGCCGGCATTTCTCCTCGCCAGGCCAAAAGAGCCGCTTTTAAAGCTGCTGCAGCACATGTACCTGTAGTCCTGCCGCTTCGCATGCGTTTTTGCAACAAGAAAACCCCCTTGCACAGGGGGTTTTGCAGCATCCTAATTGATTTTCCCAAAACCAAAAACAATGAGCTCACCCACCTGCCTATCTTCCGTAGGTCATAACGGCGTGTGTTAGAACAGGCAGGTCTCCTGACTCCGGTTCTTCGCTTCTCTTCGCCTTCCCGGTTTCCCAGTGGCCGCGTATACACGCTCAGAAAAGAAACTCCCCGTTACAGTGGCGGGACCGCGTTGGCATTGCACCAAACTTCCCTATTAAGCATAAGCGCACCTATTCCCAAATCCGTATGTTCTTTTACCGCTAAAAAAATATATTTATAATTAATTCCCTGTTTCGCAAAAAAATCCTGCCTCTTTCTTTATAATACACAGGATTTTTTTGCGCTCTTGCAGGATAGGAATTCTAAATTTTCCTTTATAAAGAGTTATTTTTCCTAACATGTCAGGCTTTTTTTAAAATCTTGTAAGATTTTTCTTACACGACCAGCAGGATTTTTCGTATTTATTGCGAAACATGTCATAGTAGTTTATTTATTTTATTTATTTTATGAGGGAGTGACACAATGAAACGAGTATGCGAAAACTGGAAAGAACATTTTCCAGCAGGCAAAGTGGGCCAAGAACATTTTGCCGAATTTGAAACCCGCGCTAAAAATGTAGGCACCGAAATGTTTCACGTCAAAACAGTCGCCGAGGCCCAAGAAATCATCGCCAAGCTGGCTGCTGACGTAAATGCTAAAAAAGTCGTTGCCATTCCTAGCGCCTATGTAGACGCTTCTGGCGCCTTGGAAAAACTGCAACAGCAGAATGTCACTGTGTACACAGAAGCTGCCGACATTGCCGAGCACGTAGAAACCGCTGACCTTGGCATTTCCACGGTAGAATTCGCTATTGCCGAAAGCGGCAGCGTCTGTTACGACGGCTATGCTTACGAAAGCCGCGTCGTTACCATGCTCCCTCCTTTGCATGTAGTATTTTTACCTGCCAGCCATGTAGTGCCTGGTATTTCGGAAGCTTTTGAAATCCTCTCTAAAGTATTCCATCACGGCTTCACCGGCTTCATCACCGGCCCCAGCCGTACATCGGATATTGAACGCGTCTTGACCATCGGCGTCCATGGCCCCAGCCGCTTTGTCGTCATCGCAGTAGATGAAATGCCCGGAGGTGCAAACTAATGGAATCAACACAAGATCGTAACCTGCGCAAAGAGATTGAAGAAAAACTTAATGACGAAGTACTGCGCGGCGCCTTGGGCCGTTTTGCCGAAGCGTATCCGACCGCCCGCGCGAAAGCGTATGAAAACGTAGAGGATTTAGACTCCCTACGTGAAAGCTTCCGTCAAATGAAAATCAACACCGTAGCCAATTTGGAAGCCATTACCGACAAATTTGAAGCCGAAGCCACTAAGCGCGGCGTCAAAGTTTATCGGGCCAAAGACGGCGACGACCTGAAAAAATATCTGATCGATCTGTGTCAGAAAAAAGGCGTCAAGCGCATCGCCAAGTCCAAATCCATGGCTACTGAAGAAATTCATCTGAACCATGCCCTGGAAGAAGCGGGCCTGCATGTCAAGGAAACCGACCTTGGCGAATGGATCATCGGCATTGCCGGACACCGTCCTTCGCACATGGTTATGCCTGCGATTCATTTAAGCCGCCAACAATGCGCTGAGTATTTCAGCCAAGAGCTGCACAAGGAAATTCCTGTTGATATCCCTTACATGGTACAGGAAGCTCGGCAAAATCTGCGTCAAGAATTCGTTCTGGCTGACATGGGTATTTCCGGCGCTAACTTCGGTATTGCCGAAAACGGCGCTATCGGCCTCGTAACGAACGAAGGCAATGCCCGCATTGTTACGACTTTGCCTAAAATCCATGTGGTTGTTATCGGCTATGAAAAGCTGATCCCCTCTATTCAGGATGCATCCTATATTATGCGCATGCTGCCTCGTAACGCCACTGGCCAGCTGATGACCAGCTACATGACCATGGTGGACGGCGTGACCCCTCTGATGGTCAAAGGTCCCGATGGCAAATGGGTGGAAGAAGAGCGCGAAGTACACTACATCCTGCTGGATAACGGCCGCCTGAAAGCCGCCAAAGATCCGGTTCTCAAAGAAAGCTTCAACTGTCTGCGCTGCGCCTCCTGCCTCAATGTCTGCCCGGTTTACACCGTCGTAGGCGGCCACGTCTTCGGCCACATTTACGCCGGCGGCATTGGCGCCATTTTGACAGCGTTCCTGCATGGCATGAAGGATTTCGAACACATTAACGAAATGTGCATCGGCTGCCGCAAATGCGTAGAAATCTGCCCTGGTAAAATCAACATCCCTGGATTGATTGACGAACTGCGCGCGCGGGCGGTCAAAGAACATGGTCTTCCCTTCGCCGCTAAAGTCGTCTTTGAAAACGTTCTTTCCAATCGTAAGGTGTTCCACACCATGTTGCGCATGGCTTCCATCGGTCAAAAACCGTTCCAAAGCGGCCGCGTCATCCGGCATTTGCCGCTCTTCCTCTCTGGCATGGCCAAAGATCGCAGCCTGCCAGCTATCGCTGATGCGCCGTTCCGTGACCGCGTAGCGAAGGTCACCAAGAAAATCGACAACCCTGTCAAGCGCATTGCCTTCTTCGCTGGTTGCAATATTGACTTTGTCTTCCCCGAAACTGGCGAAGCCATAGTCAAAGTACTCCAGGATCTGAATATGGAAGTCGTCTTCCCCATGGACCAAAGCTGCTGCGGCAAACCGGTCCTTGGCATGGGCGACCGCGACACAGGCAAAAATATTGCCAAGCGCAATATCGAAGCCTTTGAAAAAGTGGATGCCGATGTACTAATCTTCGGCTGCCCCACTTGCGCCGAAACCTGGCACGAAACCTATCTCAGCATTTTTGCCGACGAACCTGCTTGGCTGGCTCGGGCGGAAAAATTAGCTCATAAGGTTCAGGAATTTGCTCAGTTTGTCGCTCCTCTCTATGCCGCCCAAGGCCGCCTCGACAAGAAAACCGGCGCTACCAAGATCACTTACCATGATTCTTGCCATATGCGCCGCGGTTTGGGTATCTACAAAGAGCAGCGCCAGCTTCTGGACGCCGCCAAAGATTATGACTTTGTAGAAATGAAAGACTGCGATAAGTGTTGCGGCATGGCCGGCGCTTTTGGCGTCAAATACACGGAAATTTCCATGCCCATCCTCAAAAACAAAGTGGAAAACATCAAAAACAGCGGCGCTGAAATTGTCGCTGTTGGCTGCCCCGCCTGCATGATGCAGATTCAAGGCGGCCTCGACAAGCAAGCTCCGAACATTCGAGTCAAGCATGTAGCGGAAATCCTTGCCGACGAAATTGACCGCAAGTAAAGCCTCGCTCAACAGCCAGGAAGCCCTAATGGGCTCCCTGGCTGTTTTCTTATGAAGACGAGAACGCAAAGAAAACTAATTTTGAACAAGAGTAAAGGGAGGGTACGCAAGAGGAAACGGAACCCATAAACCGTTTCGCGTCTTTCGTGTGTTTCGCGGTTCGTTCACAACGTCCCCTTTATTGTGCAACCGCTAAAGTATGAAATTTAAAAGGAGCCGCCGGAAACGGGCCTCAGCCTGTTTCTAGCGACTCCTTCTTTAGTTCGGTTTATTGGTGATGCGCTTTGCCCAAGGCCAAGCCCAAAGAAAGAGCCTTCTGGTTCTTCTCTTCGGTGCCTTTGGGGATGCGATCCAAAACGGCTTCTGTTAAAGCCGCTTCGGTAACCATGTTGGTTGCGCCCACCAGCGCCCCTAATGCGATGATGTTTGCGAACATGGCGTGGCCCAGCTCTTCTTTCGCTGTTTTAGTAATGGGCAGCGAAAGAATCTTAGCGTCTACTTTCGGCACGTCCTGCACAAAGGTGCTGTCCAGCATGAGCATGCCGCCGTCTTTGAGGACGGAGATGTATTTGTCGCAGGCTGCCTGGCTCATGGAGAGCATCAGGTCCGCCTTGGTGACTTTCGGATAGTCAATCGGAGCGTCCGCAATGATAACTTCCGCTTTGCTGGAGCCGCCGCGGGCTTCCGGTCCGTAGGACTGGGTCTGCACGGCTTCTTTGCCGTCGATAATAGCGGCTTCCGCCAGAATGATGCCGGCGAGGATGAGGCCCTGTCCGCCGGTGCCGCTTAAGCTAATCTGCCACATTATGCACGGCCTCCTTTCAGGCGTTCCACTACTTTAGCGTATTCGTCGGTAAATTCCGGTGCCACTTCCTGATGCAGTTCGCCAATGAGGAATTTATCGGCCAGTTGTTCCGCCGAAAGCTTGGCCGCCGCCTGCACGGTAACGGCATGATCGCGTTGCCATTCGAGCATTTTCGCAGGCTGCGCCATTTTGTTTTTCCGTCCGAAGCTGGTAGGACAGCCGGAAATGGCGTCAATGACCGAGAAGCCTTTATTGGCAATGCCTTTGGCAATAAGGTCTGTGAGCATTTTCGCATGGAACGAGGTGCCTCGCGCCACATAAGTAGCGCCAGCGGCGATGGACAACTTGGCAATGTCAAAGGAACGCTCAATGTGTCCGAACGGCGCGGTCGTAGAGCGACAGCTTTGCGGCGTAAGCGGCGAAGACTGACCGCCGGTCATGCCGTAAATGTTGTTGTCGAAAATGATGGTGGTAAGGTCAATATTGCGGCGAGCAGCGTGAATGAAGTGGTTGCCGCCGATGGCGGTCGCATCGCCGTCGCCGGTAATGACGATGACGTTGAGCTCCGGGTTAGCCATCTTGATGCCGGTGGCAAAAGGCAATGCTCGGCCGTGAGCAGTATGGACGGTGTTGAAGTCCATATAGCCGGAGGCCCGGGAGGAGCAGCCGATACCGGAAACGATGACGGTTTTATCCTGATCCAGTCCCTGGGCGTCAATAGCCCGCAGAATGGATGCTAACAGAATACCGTGGCCGCAACCGGGGCACCAGATGTGCGGCAGCGCGGTTTGGCGCAAGTATTTTTGAATGTCTGCCATTAGTTCGCACCTCCAGTTGCCTCTTCAAGAGCGGTAAGAATATCATCCGGCGTCAGGATGGTGCCGTCGAAGCGATTGACGCCGCGGACTTTATCCCGACCAACGTAGCGTTCAACTTCGCCAACGAGCTGGCCATAGTTCATTTCCGGTACGATCACGGTTTTGGCCTTAGCGGCGGCTTTTTGCACAACGTCGCCCGGGAAAGGCCAAATGGTGATGAGCTTTAAGAGACCAGCCTTGATGCCTTTGGCGCGGGCCGCTTTCACTGCAGCGATAGCCGATCTAGCGGTACCGCCGTAAGCGACGATAACGTGTTCAGCGTCCGCCATTTCGTATTCTTCATAAAGGGTGATTTCTTCTTTAGCCTGTTCCAGCTTGGTATGCATGCGATCAATGACTTCGGTCGTCATCGCGGCCGTGCTGTTAGGCAGGCCGTTGTAGCCATGCATCAAGCCAGTTACATGGTAGCGGTAGCCGCTGCCAAAGGGAGCCATGGGCGGTACGCCGTCGGCTTCCGGTTTATAGGCCAGGTAGTCCGCAGGAGCGCCGGTAGGCACTTTGCGGTCAATGATTTCGCAGCTGCCTTCTTCCGGCAATTCGACGCGCTCGCGCATATGGCCGATGACTTCGTCGAGAAGGAAGATAACAGGGGTGCGGAATTTCTCGGCAAAGTTAACGGCTTTAATCATCACTTCATAGGATTCTTTAACCGATGCCGGAGAAAGCACGAGAATGCCATGATCCCCATGAGTGCCCCAGCGGGACTGCATGACATCGCCTTGCGCCGGCGAGGTGGGCAGACCGGTACTGGGACCGGAACGCTGCACGTTCACGATCACTACCGGCAGTTCCGCCATGGCGGCGTAGCCGATGAGTTCTTGCTTCAAGGAAAAGCCGGGGCCGCTGGTCGCGGTAATGGCTTTAACGCCGGTCAAGGATGCGCCGCAAACAGCGCCCATGCTGGCGATTTCGTCTTCCATCTGCAGAAATTTACCGCCCCGTTTGGGCAGCTCTTCGGCGAGGATTTCCATTACTTCCGTGCTGGGCGTAATGGGATATCCCGCAAAAAAAGTGACGCCGGCGGCGAGAGCGCCTTCGGCGCAGGCCTGGTTGCCTTGAATCAGTCTTGCTTTGGCCATCTTATTTTCCCGCCTCCTCTTTCACCACAAATATGGCATAGTCCGGACAGCGCAGCTCGCACTGGCCGCAGCTGATACAAGCTTCCGGCTGCTTTGCGTATACTTTGCCTAGTTCGTCCAGTTCCAGCACTTGCTTGGGACAGAACGCCACGCAGATACCACAGCCTTTGCAGTATCGTTTGTTGATCTGTAACGCCATGAATTTTCCCTCCAAACAGTCTCTTTGGATGCCACCCGCCCTCTTAGACCTACTGCTTTCCCCTTCGGCGCAGCAGAAATTCTCACAGGCACATCTTCTTTATTATAACAAAAAATCAACATTATCGGGGATCTTTTTCTGGTTTCTTCATGTATACAGCTCCCGCCGGAGCGGATTTAAGCATTTGAAACCCCTTGAATCTACTATCTTTTGCCATATCTTCCTGATGTTTCTGTTTTACAAGGAGATAAATAGCTTCTGTTTCACCTGCCCGCAAAAATTCCTCAGTCTTCAGCCGCGGCATGGTATACTTCCCTTGCCAGGGTTCCTGCCCTATTTCACCATCTTCTAGCCGATAAGCGATATGGCCGCTATAAAAAACAGCAGAAGTCGGATAATCTCCATAAGCCCCTACCAAAGCCGGCGCCTGAGGAATGGCATCTGCCAAATCAACAAAAGAACGTCGTTCGCAAATCAGCGAAGCCCCTTGCGACAACAAGCCGCAAGCTCCCGCAAAAACGCCAGCTACAACCCAAGCCACAAGCCATTGCCGCCGCCGTTTCCATTGTAAAAATGCCAAGACTAACAATAGCATCGCCACGGCTGGTCCAATAACAGCTGTTGGCGCAGCATCAGGAATACTTCGCAGCGTTTCTCCCAAAAGCAGCCACAAAAGTCCCGCCGGGACCGTCAGCCACCATAAGGAACAACGCCCCTGTAACATCTGCTCCAACTGCCCCGCCGCCAGCATCGCTCCTGGAAACAAGGCAGGAAACACATAGGTCGGATACTTCGTAGCCATCAAGGTGTAAAACAGCAAGGTCCCTCCCAGCCAGACCCATAAATACCGAGACAGCCCTCCATGGAGTATCACCGCTGCTCTCCGCTTCCATAAAGCTGCCAGCAGCAGGCCGCTCCATGGCAGCAAACTCGCAGGATACAAAATCAAATAATAATAAAACACATTATCGTCCGGATGCTCTGACACAGTCGCTCTCGTTACGTTGTGCAAGCCCAAGAAGGTGTTAACAAACTGTTCTCCATGCTGCTGCAACATCCAGACATACCAGGGACCGACAAGCAACAAGAAAACAGCCAACCCCCAACCCCAACGAAAACGTTTCAAAAGCCGCCAATCCCTGGATGCCAACACATAGGCCAGCAGCAGCAGTCCGGGAAGCACAAGTCCTACAGGTCCTTTTGTCAACACCGCCACGGCGGAAGCGGCATACGCCGTCAACCAATAGTAGCGACGGTCACGACTTAAGCCTAAATACGCTTGTCCCATAGTAACGGCGGAAAAGAAAAAAAGAATAGCATCCGTCAAAACGAGTCGCGCCAAGATCCAATATTCCAAAGAAGTTGCCAGCACCAAGGCCGTCAAAAGAGCCCTCTTCTTATTCGCCCCCGTCTCTAAAGAAAACCAGCAGGCATAACCAACTCCCATAGCCGCGAAAACAGCCCCCGGCAGTCGAGCCGCCCATTCATTTAATCCAAAAACAGCAAAAGAAGAAGCCAATAGCCAGTACGTCATGACAGGCTTATCAAACCAAAAAGCTCCATAAATACGCGGCGAAAGCCAATCACCGCTTTCCAGCATTTCACGTGCTGTCAGCGCATAATTGGCCTCCACTGGATCCGTCACAGGCAGCACATGATTGTACAACAAAAAGAAACCAAATGCCAACACAGCTGCAAAAATGGACATCCAGTTCCGATTCATCATAGCGGTCCCTCTTTCAACAGCAACAGCACTTCATAACGAGTCGACAAAACAGTTAATTTTTTTTGCTCCGCTTCCGATAACAAGCGATAGTCAGAAAGACGCAATACAAAATAGGCTCTCTCCTGCCTAGACACCATTTGCTGCAAAACAGCCCGCGTATCCACCTTGTTGTGGAATAAAGTAGTGCCGACTTCCTCCGTAAGGACATCGGTATAGTACACAAAACCAGGCCGCAAAAACTTAATGACATATACAGCAGATGCGCCGTCATAGTTTGCCTTAAAATCTTCGGCGATTTCCTTAGCGGTAAACTGCGGTGCCGCTAAGGGCAACAACACCAATACCAATGTCAGTAAAAAAGCGCTGGCTCCTGCAGCTAGCGTCACCCAAGCTCTTTGATATCTCTGTTGCCAAATCAACCAGCAAGATCCGGCCCCGCTAACAAGTAAGATGCCGGCTGCAAGAAATGCGCCCAAAGCCAATTCCGGCATTAATGTCTGACCGTAGATTAATCCTGCCGCCAATAATCCATGCAAAATGGCGCAAGCAACAGCCCAGGCTCGCTGCCTCACTGGCTGCACCCCTAGGCGGCTTAAACGCCACCCTACCAGCATGGCCAACGGCGGGAACATAGGCAAAATATAGGAAACTAATTTCGTTTTGGCAATCGTAAAAAAAATGAAAATGAAAGCGGCCCAAATGAGCAGAAATCGAAGCGTCCGCCGCTCATACTGCGCTTCCTTCCATGCAAGCCACGCCGTTTGCGGTAACAAGGTAACCCAAGGAAAAAAACCCAGCAACAAAACCGGTATGAAATAGGTCCATACATTAGACACGTCATGTTCCGCAGAGGTAAAGCGAGTCATGTTATGCATGCCGAAGAAAGTATCAACAAATACTTGTCCATGAACTGCATACATGGCAATATACCAAGGCAAAGCAACTGCTGCATACACCAGCAAGCCCTTAGGCAGTTGCAGTTTGACAAAACCTCTCCAATCGCCGCGGCTTAGTAACTCCAACAACAAAATCGTACCAGGAAACAACAATCCAACCGGTCCCTTGGTTAAAGTGGCCAGCGCCGCCAGAACATAGGCAAGTACGATTCGTTTTTCCCAATACGCCAATAAGCACGCCGTCAAAAAAAAGGTCAGTGTACTATCGGTTACAGCGCCTTTCGCCAAATAGAAAAATTCCAAGCTGGTAGCCAGCACCACCGCAGAAGCTGCCGCACTAGCGCTTCCAAAACGGTTCTTCATAAAAGAGTAAACAAGCCAAACCGTCCCCAATGCCATAACGGCCGCTGGCAAGCGCGCCGCCCATTCCGTGGGCCCCAGTAACATGGTAGCGCACGCAACCAGCCAATAGTACATAGGCGGCTTATCGAACCATACTTCGCCAAAAATACGCGGAGAAAGCCAATCCCCCGCCGCCAGCATTTCCTTCGCTGTTTGCGCATACACTGGCTCATCTGGATCCAGCAAAGGCAACGAACCTAGCTGGAAAAAGAATAAAATCAAACACAGCAACGTAACTATCATCCAACGCTGTTGCAACTATTTCATCCTCCTACTGCAATTCCCTAATTTACCTTTATTCAGTCAAAGCTCCGTAGGTACGTCTCAAACCTTCCTCCAGCAGCATTCGCGGCCGCCAGTCAGAGCATTGTTGCAAGCGGTTTGAATCCAGCGCCGAATGCAAGATATCCCCCGCTCTAGGTTGAGCCCGCACTACTTGAGGTTTTTCGCCTGAGATACGACTCAGTGTTTCAATCAAATTCAATAGTGACGTTTGTTTGCCGGTGCTTACATTGTATGTGCCGTAAGGCACTTGCGAATCTAGCGAAGCCACTACTGCCGCCGCCACATCTCCGGCGTAAACAAAATCCCGCGTTTGATTGCCATCGCCGAATAGCTGCAACGAACTCCCCTGACGCAACAACCGGGTAAAAATGCTAACTACACCGCCTTCGCCGCCGTCTCCCTGGCGCTCGCCATACACATTCGCAAAACGCAGCGCCGCATATTCCAAACCATGCAACTGTTGATACAAATTCAAATAGCGTTCCACCGTATGCTTACTAAGACCATAGAAAGACATGGGCGCCGTCGGTTCCGTTTCGCGTAAGGGCAGCGTCTGATTATCTCCATATACTGCTGCAGACGAAGCAAATACCACCTTACGCACGCCATGTATGCGACACTGTTCCAATAATTCCACCGTTGCCACCACATTTAATTCACAGTCATACACAGGTTTGGCCAAAGAAACAGGCACCATCGTCTGCGCGGCAAAATGAACCACCGCATCAAATTGATTCGTTGCAAAGACTTGAACCAACGAATCTGCATCGCGAACATCTTGCTCTATAAATGCAGCCTCCTGCGGCACATACTCACGATTGCCGCTAGATAAGTCATCCAGCACCGTAACCTTCCAGCCAGCGGCCAGCAGCTGTGGCGTTAAATGGGAACCAATAAAACCAGCTCCGCCGGTTACCAATACATGTTTCATCTTCAACCCCCCTGTGTCTAATGCCAAGCAAGCTTTCTTTTTCAAGCAGATTGGATTTTCCTCATAAAATCGCGTCCAAATGTTTGAACTACGGCTATAGCACCTAAGCCAAAAGGTATATATTCAGCCGCCACACGCCAAACCAAAGCCGCCACTCCTACCGTTCCCGGCGCAGCTAGGGACTGGAGCAGCAACACGAAACCGCCTTCAGCAATACCGGCGCCTCCCGGAGTGGGCGCCACGTAAAGTAAAATATTAAGCAAAACCATACGCCCCATAATCGTTAAAAAATCGCCGTTTCCTCCTAGGCCCCAAAGCAAAGCCGGAACTAAAGCGTATAGTAAAAACAAGCTGGCCGCCGACTGCAGCAACACCAGCGCCATCTGCCCGGGAGCCGCCCCTAATAGCTGCACAGCATTACGCACATCCTTATACAAATTCACCAGACGCCGGCGTCTGGCGCGGCGCAAGCGTCGGACCAAAATCAATACCAACGCATCTGGCAGGGATGTGCGAAAAAAAACAGGCATCGCCAGCATACTTAACAGTAAAGCGAGAGAACCGGCCAACATCACTTCTTGTGAAAGTCCCGGCAACACATCACCGTCAAACAAAAAAACAAGGGGCGCAAATAAAAACAGTACTAAAATCGACAGCAATGTCCTTACTAAAACCAAAATAGTGGCCTTGCCTGTCGGCACCCCGGCGCGTCTCAAAAACAGCACCTGAGCAAACGCACCGCCTGCAGCTCCCGGCGTCAGCATAGCCAGAAAATAATTGCCGAAAACGACTTGATAGGCTTCGCGTAAGGTCACGGTTCTGCCGCCAGCAATAGCCGTCAGCCGTACCAATCTGGCTGCATCAAAATAAAGTCCGCCGACGGAAAGAACTACCACCAACAAAAGCGAAGCTGGACGAAATTGCCCCAAAGACTGCAGCGTATTGGCGTCTACGGTCCAATAGAGCACAAACGCAGATATGGCTGCTACCAAAAACAGTAGCAGCCCAACGCGCCGATACATAGTTCGCATACTCTAACTCTCCAATGATTAATGTCATCTAATCTTACCATCATCGGCAAATACTGACAAGATTGCTTTCTAGGCTTGTACGAAATTCAAAATGCGCAAGCCGCGTTCCTTCTCCAGATCGATGAACAGCCCATCCATAGTTCTCACCATAGGCCTTGTCGCCATAAAACGTCCGGGATGAACTACCTCCGCCACTCTGCCATCGCTCAGTTCTACGACATTGCCTGTAAAATAGTCTCTAACATTATTCAAAAAAACCAAACAAGTTGCCGGATCCAAGGTTCCAAACATTTCCTCCAACATCATTTCCGCCACCGCAAACGGCGACATTCGGCTTTTTTCATCTTGTCCAGCCGTACGCCGATCATAAAGATTGGCCACAGACACAATACGCGCCACCGGATGAATTTGCGGGCCGTATAAACCTAAAGGATAACCGGAGCCATCCATTTTCTCATGATGTTGAAAAACAGCAAACTTCACGTTTTCAGGAATCCCCGGACATTTCTTTAATAATTGGTAGCCATAAAAAGTATGTCGCCGGTATAATGCCGCCTGAGCCGGGTCGCTCGGTTCCGCCATATCTTGATATTCTTCCGGCAGTTGCACCTTGCCGATATCATGCAACAACCCCGCCAACACCAATTCCTGCAGCTCCTTGTATCCTAAATCAAGCCAGCGTCCAATCACGCCGCAGATCATAGCTACATTCATAGCATGCTGAAAAAGAGGTCCCCCTGCTTGCTGCAACATATGTAGATGGTTAACAACGCCAACCGCATTGACCATCTGTAACAAATGGTTTTGCACAAACGCCTTTAATTCTGGCAACGGTACTTCCTGTGTCTGCCGAATCTGATCAAATTGCTGCGCTATTTCTTCTGACACAGCCTCATATTCGCCAAAAAATTGTTTCTGCACTGCACCCTTAGGCTGAACTGTTTTTTCATGAGAAAGCGAGTCAGAGGCTGTCCGAATCGCTACCATCTTTATCTCCCAAAAACGCAGGCCCGCAATCAATTTATCCGTCAGTTCCGTTCCTTCCGATAAAATAATCTGATCCGTCGGACTCAGCACCTCTTTGGCGACAACCATTCCTGGCCGTAAATCTTCCAGCACATAATACCGGCTATTTTTCGAAGCCATCTTTCTTCCCCTTCTGCAAAACACTCATCCAAAGTGTTGCGTATCATAATTGTGCGCCTTGCGCTTTCCTTAGCACTACGCTTTATATTAAAATTCGTTGCACCTTCCTTACAATCCTGCTCCCCGGGTCTCACCAGGCCGCAAAAGCATTTTTTTCAACGTTCCAGCAAACCAAAAGCCCGCCAAGCCGCCATTTGCACTTTTTTCAAAGGGATCCCCTGCTCTTGCGCCAATTTTTTGCAGTCTTCGTACTCAGGCATGGCATTATCTTCGCCTAATTTCATGCGCACCTTGCCCCAAGGAGTTTCCACTTCTTGAAACGCTCTTTCCTGAATGCGCCGTTTCAGGGGAGTCGCCCGTACTCCTAGTGTAGAAGTTTCTTGAAAGAAAACCTCTTCCAAGTCGCCTTGCTTGTCAGGCAAGCATAGAGCCGATAAAACCACGCCGCTGCGGCCTTTTTTCATAAAGACCGGAGTCGTCCATACATCTAAAGCGCCGCTTTTCAGCAGTCTTTCTGCACTGTAAGCCGTAATTTGCGGGCTTAAATCATCAAGATTGGCTTCCAGCAAAACAACGGCTTCTCTCTCCGGTTTCTCGTCCAGCGTCCCAAGGCAAAGACGCAGTACATTGGGCTGCGGCAAATCCCAACCTCCCGCGCCATAAGCTATACGTTCACAAAGAAAGTCCTCCGGCTGTGCGCCAAAGCCATCACTTAAGGCCGCCAACAACGCAGCGCCTGTAGGGGTTGTCAGCTCTCGTTCTATAACTCCTTGCGCCTGAGGAATACCGCAAAGCAGCTCCGCCGTCGCCGGCGCTGGCACCGGCATACGGCCATGGGCGCAGTCTACAAAGCCACTTCCTGTATAAACTTTGGATGCATATATTTTTTCAATCCCCAAATAATGTAAGCCATATACCGTACCTACAATGTCTACAATGGCATCCACAGCCCCTACTTCATGAAAATGCACCTTGTCCGGCGTTGTCCCATGCACCTTGGCTTCCGCCTCGGCTAACCTATGAAACACCGCCAAACTGCGTTCTCTCACTACCTCCGGCAGAGGCGCAGCTTGCAGCAATGCCGCAATTTCCGGCAAATGGCGATGTTCATGATGGTGATGATGGTGTTGTGGCTCCGAAGCAGCATGACCATGATGGTTATGTCCGCCAGCATGTCCATGGGCGCTCTGCTCCTGCTGGTGATGATGGTGCTCATGCTCATGATGATGAAGCCGTACGTCTAAATGAGTTGCTGCAATTCCCTTTTTTTGGACCGCTTCTACCTCCAGGTTAAATCCTTCTACCTTCAAAGAAGCCAGCATGCTGCGCAGCTCTGCTTCCGGCAGCCCCAATGCCACCAAGCCTCCTAGAAACATATTCCCGCTAATCCCGGAAAAACAATCCAAATATAAAACTTTCATTCCTATTCCTCCCGCACTGCATACGCTTCTATATGTATTCATCGCATGTGATTAATCATACTGGCCAAACGACCCGCTCCAAAACCATTATCAATATTGACGACAGCCACACCGGCAGCACAGCTGTTCAGCATGCATAACAACGCCGATAAGCCGCCAAAATTGGCGCCATATCCTACGCTTGTAGGCACAGCAACAACCGGCTTGTTTACTAAGCCTCCCACCACACTGGCTAAGGCCCCTTCCATCCCGGCTACGACTACCAGCACATTAGCGTCCTGCAATATCTGTTGCTGCGCCAAAAGTCGATGTATTCCAGCCACGCCGACATCAAAAACACGTTCTACGCGATTCCCCATGATTTCCGCAGTCAAAGCGGCTTCTTCCGCTACGGGAATATCGCTGGTACCGGCGCTGAGAACTGCAATGCGCCGCTTCTCATCTTTCGGCAGAGCCGCCCGTTCCAAGCAAATCAGTCGAGGCTCTTCGTAATAAACCGCTTGCGGCAAAAGTTCCCTGACAGCCTCATACATCTCCCAATTAGCCCTAGTTCCGAGAATATTAGCATTTTTAGCGGCCAAGCGCTCCATGATGCGACGCACCTGCGCCACCGTTTTCCCTTCGCAAAAAACAACTTCTGGAAATCCTTGCCGAACCGAGCGATGATGATCCAGCTTAGCAAATCCCAAATCTTCATACGGAAGTTGACGACACACCGTCAACATTTCTTCTAGGGACACGTCTCCTTGGCGAAACGCCTGCAATGTTTCTTCCAAATTTTGCTGCTTATCCATGTTCCTTCTCCTATATCCCGCTAGTCGGCCTTTCACTGAAACCGATAGTTTCCGAAAAAGGTTATTATGTATTATATTGTACACATACTGATAAAATCCTGTCTGCATATAGTTAAAAAACGCAGAGCTTACGTTCTAGCTCTGCGTTCTAAGGAGAATCTCTTTTAACACCCCTGCTCTGTATGTACAATGCGCACCTGCGTTTCCTCCAGCAAATCCAACCAGCCATCCGCCAAGCGAACTACAGGCAACGCCCAGTTCGTGCTATTGAGCATAGCCACTACTCCCCTACGACCATCACTCAAATTCACAATTTCTCCCAATCCATAGGGAACAACCAGCTTCTTCAGGGCCTGCACCGCCTCTGGAGCAAAGAGCCTGCCTTCACCACTGCCAATAATCGCCATAGCATCACGAACGCTTAGACGTTTCCGATAAATCCTGTCAGTAGTTAACGCATCATAAACATCAGCCACAGCAACAATGGCAGCCAAACGATGCATATTTCCTCCGGTAATTGCCCAAGGATAACCACTGCCGTCATAACGTTCATGATGCTGCAGCGCGATTAGCATCACACGAGCATCCAAGTTCGGTTCCTTACGCAACAATCGATAGCCTGCTGCAGCATGTCCTTGTATTTGAATAAATTCTTCTCGGTTGAACTTTCCTTCTTTGTTCAAAATGTGAACGGGAACCGTCAACTTTCCCAAATCATGTAAAAATCCGCCCATGCCCAAAATAGCCATTTCCTGCCGCGAAAGGCCCATCGTCATCCCCAGGGCGATGGAAATCAAGCCCACCTGCACACTATGAGCATACAGATAATTTGTCACATAAGACAAGTCATTCAAGGCCAAAAGCAAGTGAGACCGTCTGGCCAGTTCATCCGCCACGGCATACGACAACTCTTGCAACTGTTCCATGTCAAGCTCAGAGCTCTCCGCAGCAAACGCCCGGAACACTCTGCGCACTTTGCGCATTAGCCGTATGCGCGCCGCCCCAGAGATCAACGGCTCCACTCTAGCCAATCGCTGGTTCTCCCGACCTTGGTGCTGCACATACACCTTGGAAACGCCATACCGCTGCAACGCCAAACGCAAATCCGGCGTGATCAGGCGACCAGCCGCCAAAAGCACCCTTCCGTTGGGATCCAACACATCCTTTGCCGCCACCATGGAAGACTGCAAGGATTCAACCGCAATTTCTTTGATTCTCACAATCACATCTCCTACGTTCTACGATTATTCTTCGGGCGTATGGAGAAATTAAAAATGCTATAGTCTTATAACATTGTTGAGAAAAAATTCGACGCCCTTGGAGACATTCCTGCCAAGGACGCCGAAATTTTACAAAGAATTCCCAAAGTCACATTTGATTTTTCTTGGAACGAAGGCCTTCCAACAGCATATATACCAATGGGACTACTACTAACGTAAGCACCGTTGAAGTAATCAAGCCGCCAACAAGAACAACCCCCATAGAGGAGCGCATCTCCGCCCCGGCCCCTATTCCCATGGCTACGGGAAGCATGCCAAAAATCATAGCCATGGTTGTCATCAGAATCGGACGCAAACGCACTGAGCCCGCCTCAACCAATGCTTCCCGAATCTCCCAGCCTTCCCGGCGCAGTTGATTGGTATAGTCAATGAGCAAAATAGCATTTTTCGTCACCAAGCCCATAAGCATGATTGCGCCAATCAAGGAAATCATATTGATGGTTTTGCCTGTCATCATTAAGGACAAAATAGCGCCTACCAGCGAAAATGGCAGCGACAACATGATGGTCATGGGATGTACAAAACTTTCAAACTCAGCCGCCAGCACCATGTAGATCAAAATAACCGCTAAGAGAATGGCTTTACTGATTTGTCCAAACGCGCTATTCATGCTGTCAGCCTGACCAACAAATTTATAACTATAACCTAAAGGCAGATTCAAATCCGGAATCAACGCCTTAACCTGATTGAGAATCTCACCGGCGGAAACCCCGACTGCGTTCGCATAGACAATAACCTGCCGTTGCCTTGATTCGCGGTCAATCTGGGTGGGCCCTGCGCTGACTTTTACGGTGGCAATATCCGCTAACCGCACAAAGGATCCATTAGCGGCTGTGCTAACTCGCAAGTTCGCTACATCGTCATAACTGACGCGCCGCTTTTCCTGCAACCGCAAACGGATGTCATAATCATTGCCGCCTACATTATATTGATTTTTGGTCACAACCCCCAAAAAAGCGGTTTGAATAATATCACCGGCTGTAGCAGCGGTAATTCCTACGCTTCCTGCCTTAGCTGGGTCCAGCTTCACATGGATCTGAGGCTCGTACTGCTCACTGGAAATATCAACGTCCGCCGTTCCCGGCAGTTGCCGAATCATATCAGCCAGTTCCTGCGCCTTTTGATTCAGCACCTCCAGCTCGGGACCGCGCAACCCCAGCTGTACCGGGCGGCTGTCGCCGCGGCCAATCCCCTGATTGGTCACTACAGCTACTTTGAGTCCCTTGATCTTCCTGGTTTTAACCCGCAGCTCGTTCATAATATCGTCCATCGTGCGATTACGCTCTGAGCCAGGGGTCAAGCGAACTCCAATTGTGCCTTTATAAATGGGATCACGCCTAGCCGCCGTCACAACAAACGCTGATTTCAATTCTGGCAGCTCCAGCACCATTTTCTCCAAAGGCTGCGCCAGCTCAATCATTTGATCCTGAGACGTACCGGCGGGAGCGGAAAAATTAATAGAAAACTCGCCTGAGTCATAGCTGGGCTGAAACTCAACCCCTACAAAAGGCAACAGCAAACCGTTAATAAACAAAGATAAAAAGGCGATTGCCACCAATTTTTTGGGACGCCGCAGCGCCCAGCGCAGCACTTCCCGATAAATGTCGCGCAGCCATAAAAAAGACTGCTCCCAAACATCTAACACCTTCTGAATAAAAGGCAGCGACTCTCTGCCTCCATGACCTTTCAGCCAGTAAGCAGAAAGCATCGGCGTCAGCGTAAACGCCACAAAGAGAGAAAAAGTAACCGCAAAAGCAACAGTCAGACCAAATTGCTTGAAAAACTGTCCAACCACTTCGCCCATACTGCCTACAGGCACAAACACAGCTAAAATGGACAGCGTCGTTGCCAGCACCGCCAAGGAAATTTCCTGCGTTCCTTCTTTAGCCGCCTGTAAGGGCGGCTTCCCCTCTTCCATATGGCGGAAGATATTTTCAATAACCACAATGGCATCATCTATCAAAATGCCCACGGCCAAACTCAACCCCATCAAAGACATATTGTTAAGGGTAAAGTTCATCACCTTCATCAAAAAGAAGGTAGCAATAATGGATGTTGGAATGGCAATAGCAGAAATAAGCGTAGCCCGCACATTCTGCAAAAACAAAAAGGTAATAACAACCGCCAAAAAGCCGCCGAAAAGGAGCGAGACCATGACGTCTTCCACATTGTCTCTAATGTAGGTAGAACTGTCTCGCACAATGGTGACGTTAATGTCCTTCGGAAGCACCCTTTCCTGCATGCTCTTCATCGCTTTTTTCGCACGCTCGGCTACATCAACCGTATTAGAGCCTGACTGCTTTTGCACCGCCACCATGACGCTGGGTTTACCGTTGGTATGAGCAAATCCCCGTTCCTCAGCATAGCTGTCCACAACTTCGACAACGTCGCCAACACGTATAAGACGCCCGTCGCGGTTAGCCAGCACCAGGTTGCGCAATTCCTCTACCGACGTATATTTCCCCAAGGTACGCACCGTCAGTTCCAAACTTTTAGCGCTGACCTGCCCGCCCGGAGTATCTATATTTTGCGCATTTACTGCGTCTTCCAATTGCTGATAGGTAATATTGTAGGCTTCCATTTTGGCCGGATCGATGCGCAGTTGAATTTCCCGCAGCGTCGAACCAAATACATTGACATCGCCTACTCCATCCAGCCGCTGCAGCTCATCTTTAACAATATCTACAGCCAATTTGCGGATTTCTTGACGCGGCCGTTCATCCGATGCCAAACTGAAATAAATAATAGATTGCGCACTGATATCAAAGCGCTGCACTACCGGCTCGTCAATCTGATCCGGCAGCTTTTTGCGCACCCCTGCAACTTTTTCACGCACTTCATTGGCCGCCATTTTGGGGTCGGTGCCAAATTCAAATTCCAAGGTAATTTGCGAGGTGCCTGTTTTAGAAATAGAAGACAAGGTCTTTATGCCGGATACCGAACTGACCGCATCCTCAATCGGTTTAGTGACCAGTGTTTCCATTTCCTCCGGTGAAGCGCCCGTGTAGGTCACCGTTACATTAACAATAGGAAATTCCACATCCGGATACAAATCCAAGCCAATGCCGGAATAGGAACTCAGGCCAAATACCACCAGCAACAACACCAACATAGTGGTAAAAACCGGCCGCCTGATAAATGTTTCGATCATTTTGCGGCCTCCGCTTCACTGTCGCCTGCGTCAATTTTTGCTCCGTCACGCAGTTTGTTTTGACCGGAAGTTACAATTTGCTCTCCTTCTTGCAATCCTTCCAAAATCTCAGCCCAACCGCCGCCGATATAACCGGTTTTCAGCAAACGTTGCTGCACCCTTCTTTCGGCATTGACCACGTAGACAGTTTTTTGGTCTTCCCTCATTACTAAGGCGCTTTCAGGCACTACCAAGGCATTGTGGTGCGCCGCACCAGTCACTTCCGCTTTAGCAAACATGCCCGGTTTCAATATCCCTGTCGGATTGGAAATTTCAATTTCCGCCATAAAGGCGCGAGAAGCCGTCGCCGCAGACGGAGACACACGCACAATAACGCCCTCGAAAATTTGATTCCCCAAGGCTTCTATGCGCACAGACACTTTCTTACCCACAGCTACATCGCTCACCTGCGCTTCACCGACCGTTACTTTCGCCAGCAACGAGGTTAAATCAGCCACCGTTACAATAGCGGTTCCCAATTTAGTGTAGCCCCCAGACTGCAAAAAGCGCTTGGTAATTACACCCGCTTTCGGAGACCGCACCTGGGTATAATCCAGTTTAGCTTTGGCCAAAGCCAAACTGCCCTCATACGAACGTACCTGGCCGATAGCAAGATCTCTCTTCGTCCTAGCCGTATCCAAAGAGGCGACCGAAACAGCGCCTTGTTCAGATAAAGATTCCATGCGCTGCAAATCTAACTGCGCCTGTTCTAAATCGGCTTTTTTCGACAACAAGTTTCCCTCCGCCTGAATAACCTGCGCTTCCAGTTCCGCCGTATCCATTTGCGCCAGCAACGTTCCCGCAGCTACCTGGTCGCCTTCTTCTACAAGCACGCGATCAAGGCGGCCATCCACCTTTGCGGATACATCAGCATTCCAAACAGGCTCCAGACTACCTGAAAAAATCAGTACCGGCTGCAAATTCTGACGTCCAACTACTGCGGTCGTAACATTGGGTATCTTTCCCTGCGCCATACGGGCCGCCCGCTCTTTATTCGCTGAAATATTGCTGTAGATGCGAAAGCCAATAATCGCAGACAGTACAACTACAACAAGAACCGTAACTGTGAGTATTTTTTTCTTCCGTGTCACCCTTGCTTCAACTCCTACCTCTAATTTACGTTGTTTATACAACTATAAATGCAAACATTTAGAATGATTCCACTAATAAAGAAAAATTCCTCCCATAATTGCAATAAAAAATACTCTTGATTGAAAAATTCTCCAATCAAGAGTACTTTTGTGTTTTAATTACCGCAAATATAACATAATGCCGCCCTTATATCCGTATTCGTCGCTTCCTTAGTTACAAAAGCCGCCCCGGCTTCCTGTAACAACACCCAATGCAGTGCGCCTTCAGCCACTTTTTTATCATGCATTAAAAGCGGCTCCAATTGTCCAGCAGAACATACCGTGCTCCGTATGGGAAGCCCAAATGTTTTTAAAATACGCTCCAGTCTCTCACAAGTTCCTGGAGCCGTCACGCCGCAAAGTTCTCCCAGATAAGCCGCTCCGACCATGCCAATAGCCACTGCTTCCCCGTGAATATAATGCGCAAAGGAAGTAGCGCTTTCTAAAGCGTGTCCCATCGTATGACCAAAATTCAAAAGCGCTCTCCGTCCTGTTTCCTTCTCGTCTTCCGCTACGATCGCCGCTTTATGGCGACAACAAACGCCAATAACATACTCTATTTCTGCCCGGCTCTTTTGACGCAAAGCCACTGCATGCTTCTCCAGCCATGCTAGAAAAGACGCGTCAAAAATCGCTCCGTATTTCACAACCTCCGCCAGCCCGCCAGCCCATTCGCGCTCTGGTAAAGTGTCCAGTGTCGTCACATCCGCCGCTACTAAATGAGGCTGATAAAAGGCGCCGATTAGATTTTTTCCCTGCGGATGGTTCACCGCTACTTTGCCGCCCACGCTGGAATCCACCTGCGCCAACAAGGTCGTAGGCAGTTGCACAAAAGGAACGCCCCGCAAAAAGGTAGCCGCCACAAATCCAGCCAAATCCCCTACAACCCCGCCGCCTAAAGCAATGATAGGTCTCTTTCGATCAATCCCCGCTAGCAGCGCTTCATCATACAGCCGCTGCGCCCAGTTAAAGGTTTTAGCGCTTTCACCGGCCGGAACCACAGCCATTCGTACTTGCCAGCCCGCCGCCTCTAATGCATTTTTCACAGCTCCCCCATATAAAGGCCGCACATTTTCGTCAGTCACCACTAGCGTATTTCCTGCTTTTAAAGCGGCCTGCGAACACAAGGCCGGTAATTGTCCCAATACGTCAGCTGCAATATGAATCTCGTAGGTGCGTTCACCGGTGGCTACTTCGACGATGTCCACGCAACCAGCCTCCTTGCCTTACAAATTCCACTATTTTTTCCGCAATTTCCTGCGGTCCGCATTCGCTTGTATCAATAACTACGTCTGCTGCTTGCGTATATACCTCTTCACGCTGAGACAAAAGAGACCTCACTCGCTCTTCCCGTTCCTCCACCGCCAGCAGCGGACGATTTTGTCTTCGGCCGGTACGCTCCAAAATAACTTCCGGCGAGGCCTGGAGTAAAACCAAAATTCCATTGCGCCGCAAGCGTTTTACATTTTCCTCGTCCAGAACCACACCGCCGCCAGTGGCAATAACGGTTCCTGTATAGCGCGATAGACGGGCAATCATTTCCTTTTCCTTACTGCGAAAAGCTTCTTCGCCTAATTGCTCGAAAATCTCAGAAATGCTTTTCCCTTCCTGGCTTTCCAATTTACGATCGCTATCAACAAAAGGATAACCAAGCCTTGCCGCTAAAATCCTGCCAATCGTAGTCTTGCCAGTTCCCATAAAGCCAATTAGAACAAGATTGCGTCTCATGCTCGCTTCTCCAAACGCTGTTTATAAGCATCAATGTTTTGTTTTAGATCCTGGAAACAATCACCGCCAAATTGTTCACTGATCACCTGCGCCAAGGTAATAGCCAGCATCGCTTCCGCCACTACGGCCGCAGCCGGCACCGCGCAGACATCACTGCGTTCTTTGCAGGCGTCTACGGCTGCCTTAGTCCGCAAATCCACCGTAGCCAACGGCTGCATCAACGTAGGAATCGGCTTCATTACGAGGCGCAGCCACACCACTTCCCCGTTGCTCATACCGCCTTCTAAACCGCCAGCATGATTGGTACGGCGGAAAAAACCTTGCGAGTCAGCATGGAAAATTTCATCATGCGCTTGGCTTCCAGGCAGGTTTGCATATTGGAAGCCTTCGCCAAACTCAACGCCTTTAATAGCGGGAATCGAAACCATAGCCGCCGCTAAACGCGCATCCAAGCGCCGATCTCCTTGGGCATAGGTGCCAAGGCCCGCCCAAAGTCCGTCTGCGAAAACCTCGATCACGCCCCCCAGTGTGTCCCCTGCGTTCTTCGCCTCTTCCACTCTCTGTTTCATAGCCAGCGAAGCCGCCTCATCCAGACAGGCTGTCTGCGGATCCGGTTGCCGCCAAGCTCGAAAAGCCGCCATGCCTTGCAACGGAGATTCCACGCCGCCTAAATTGACAACATGCGATCGGACTTGAACACCCAAAGCCGCCAAAAGCTGTTTGCATACGCCTCCGGCAGCTACGCGAGCTGCCGTTTCCCTAGCGCTGGCTCGTTCCAAAATATCCCGTGCATCCTGTCGATCATATTTCAATACGCCAGTTAAATCCGCATGGCCAGGCCGCACGGCAGTAACCGCATCTCCTGCTGCTTCTCCAAAAGGCGCCATTTTATCGAGCCAATTAGCATGATCTCGGTTCTCCACCACCAAAGTCACCGGCGAACCTAGGGTTTCTCCAAAACGCACTCCTGATGTAACTCGGACCGTATCGGTTTCTATCGCCATCCTGCCGCCGCGACCTACCCCCTGCTGGCGCCGCGCCATCTCTTGTTGCATCAACTTTTCTTCCAGTTTTACCCCTGCGGGCACTCCTTCCATAATCACTGTCAAAGATGGTCCATGCGATTCTCCCGCTGTCAAATACCGTATCATGAGTGCTACCCCTCCTGCTCTATGCTTCATTTCTATTTATCACAGTATATAGTAATTGTTAGTTTAGCTTGCACATCTTCTTGTTGTTCCTGCAGCACCAAACTTTGCAATACTGCCAGCCGATTCAGCCTACCCAAAAAAGTTAGAAAAAGTTGCATGCTTTGAAAAGAGCCGCGAGCCGCCAATTCTACAGGAAGCTGAAGCCAGGAAGCCTCTTGTTGCGCCTCTCGAGGACGCACCTGCACAATTGATACCCCGGAATCTCGCGCCGCTTGCTCCAGTTCCAGCAAAAACGCCCCTACTTCCGGCCCCGCTGGTAACTTCTGCTGCAACAATATATATTTTTCTTGCGTCTCTACTTTCCTGGAACTTTGATCCTGTAAGCCGTATTGCTCCAATTGTTCGTTTTCTTCTTCTTGCAGCTTGGTTTTCTCTTCCAACGCCAGCAGCTGCTCTCGGCAAGGCATAATATAAGAAAAAACAATTCCCATAAACAAAATAAACACAGCCGCCAAAATAGCAACCGACTTACGCAACGAAGACTGTTTCCGCCAAAGACGATACCAAAAAACCACGGAAACTGTCATCGCCTTTTTAGCCGTAACGACAATTCAAAATGTTCTAGTCTCTGCTCATCCGCTTCTACCAACCCAAGGCTTAGGCCGCTAAAAGCCGGCTGACTCTCTAAATTTTTCATAAAAGCCACTACATCCCGTTGCGTAAGCGCCATCCCCTTTAAGCGCAATTGACCGCCTGCTTCAGCACTGATTTCCTGTAACCAAACTTGCGGCGGCAGCCTCTTTCCAATGGTATCCAAGGCATAGCCCCAAGGAAGGCTCCCCTGCAGCACCTTCTGCACCAGCTGCCCTTTTCTTTCAATTTGTTCTTGCATCTGCGCTTCTTCTCGTCGAGACGCCTCCATTGGCAGCAAGAGCTGATAGTGATCCCAAGCCTGCTGCCATTTTGCCTCTTGCCGTTGCAACAGGCAAAAATAAAAAAAACTTATACTCACTGCCAAGATGAAAAAACCAACTGTAAGAAACCATATTAATTTTTGTAAACAATCTCTGCCACCTCGCTGATCCGGCGGCAGAAAGTTAACGCAAACCACTTTGGAACCCCCTCATAGCCAATCCGATACTAAGAGACAAGACTGGAGCCGCCGTCTCTAAAAATGTCTTGTCAAAAAGAGGATCCGCTGTTACCTGCTGCCAACAAGCATTTTGTTGTACAGCCAGCCCCGTCTGTTTGGCTACAACTCTCCCTAACGCCTCTTCCGCTAGACGCTCGCCGCCTAAATAGATGCTTTGCAGAGAACATCCCTCATGCAACGTCTGATAAGCCGCCGTTCTTTCCGTTAAAACTGCCGCTAATTCCAAGCCAGACAGCTCTGCTTTCTCACTGACAATCGTTTCAACACGCTCAGGAATTCCTCGATGAACAAAACACAAATGCGCATGCTCTGCTTCCGCCTTAACCAACAGGGCCTCTCCCGGATCTCCATTGGCGCGTGCAAAAGCCACCACTTCCGGTTCCACCGCCGCTAGTTTTACACCAGCCTCGTATGCTGCAGCGACAAGCCAGTCAACACATTCTTTAAGTGCGGCAGCAGCAAACACCAGAGTGTCTCCAGTTGAAGAAGCGCTTTTCAGAACAGCCATATCGTAATAATAGTGTTTACCATTCTCCTTCAGAAAAGGCTGCAATTCCCAGCGCGCTGCTTCCAATAGTTCTCTTTCAGGCATACTAGGAAACCGAAACACTTGAAAATAAGAATGTTCTGATCCAATACCTGCTACAGCAAATTCTGCCTGCATTCCATTACGGCCTAAGGCATCCCGCAGAAGTTCCCCCTCCATTTGCGAGGAAACCGCCTTCTCACCCCACGGTCTATCTTCAATAGCAAATTGCCGCAAACGCACAGGCCCGCCAGTTGTTTGCCTCAATTCCGCCACTTGCAGATGGCTAGCGCCAAAATCAATCCCAAAAACTGCCGCAGATTTCCGCCGCCGCCAAATCTGCCGCATACGTTCCCACAAGACTCTTTACTCCGGCGAGGCGGATTCATCATGACGAGGTTTTTTATTAACGATAACCGCAGCCATGCTGATGGCACTAATCACATCGACTGTAAATTGCGCTTCCAAGCCTCTAATTTTAGTAAAAATCTCGCCTCGGTCTGTGGCCACATAGCGCGGCGGTAAAAAATTCAGCGCCAAAGCCGCTAAATCGTTACGACAGCGCGGACAACGGCATACATTCTCAGGATACGAATCCAAAACGCGATCCAAATGGCTCCAGACCAGTTCTTCCATGCAGTTTTTTACATTCATTCAAAGACCCTCCTTCAATTCATAAGTATTCCAGGAGCGAAGCAAAAAGACATCCGTACTTACAGAAGGCAATGCTGGAAAAAGAGGTGGCGCAGCTGCGTATAAATGCGCTTGTTCGCCAATCTGTAGACTCCCTTTGCTCCAAGCTCCGCCAACAAGCTGCACCCGAGCGCCCGCGCTCAGGTTTTGTCCAGCCCACAACCAAACTTGTTCCAGATTGGCGTCATGTCCGACAATAATAGAACCGCTCGCCGCTAACAACCATGGTCCTCGAAAGTGATAATAAGCAGGTACATAAACATCTCCATCCACATAAACTGTACCGCTGGCGCCCTGTCCTGTCGAAGGCTGCTCCAGCAACAGCGTGCCGGAATAATAAAAATCGCCGTTAACAAATTGATCCGTCGGCAATAGAGGGGTATTTCGGCGCTCAATTCCAGCCGGAATAGGCACCGTCAAATCAGCCGCAGGATGGCAGCCCCCTACGCTCACGCTCCCATTGTTCTCCATTTTTTGTCCTAAACAAGGACCATCCACAAACACGCCTTGGCTGGCGCGTATCGTTGCTCCTGCTGAAACTATGCCTTGTAGATAGTCCTGCTCACCTAAAGACAAATCTCCTTCTGTCGCCAACAGGCATTGGGGAAGATTCAAAGAAAGGTCTGCTTCTACAACTAGCTGCCGCGATTCTCCTTGAAAATTCGCCTGTGAAACAATCAGCCGCCGCCATGGTTGACGAGGTAAAATGCTTACTTTATAAGTATCTCCTCCGCCCAGGTTACGGCTATATGAGCCCGTAAACGCTCTATTAGAAGCTAATTTGACGATACCATCCTGAATTCCTGCTTCTGCCAGATATTGCGCCTGGATTCCCCGACTCACCGAGGCTGCCGTAGCCGTTTCGCTATGTATATAAGTTACAATGCCAGTTCCTATTGCTAATAGAAAAAAACAAAGAAGCAAGACCGCAACAAGAATACTGCCGCTTTTTCTCCAACTGTTACAACCCATGTTCACGCCCCCACCCGTTGCAGGAAGAGACTTGTGTTTCCAACGACAATAGCCTTGGTCCATCTTGTACTGTTAACTGAACGCGCACGTTAACTATTCCGCCGCCACGAACAAGAGAAAATGCACATTGGCGCAACGGCAAAGTTCGCACGGCCCCGGCTCCGCTGCTTACTGGCTGAGCGCCGCCGCCATTCTGTTCTCTGCGTAATAGCAGCATGGATTGATCAAAAAAATAGCTGACATTCGTACAAGGCTTTTCCGCTTGATATTTCAAATACAGCTTCAAATGTGTTGCGTCAGGCGACTCCACATAACTCGCCTGCATTACATCCCTGGAAATAGCATCGATTAGAAAGCGAGCTTCCCTCTGCAAAAGAATTTGTGAAAAGCAATCTTGGGTCAGTTCTACGCCTAATTTAGCTGCAGGAACGATGCAACTCAACAGCACTCCCCACAATAGCATGACAACCAGAAGCTCCGCCAAGGTAAATCCCTTGGAATCTAGGATTCTTAGCCTTTTTTTCATGGAAACAAAGTACTGTATTGCAGTTCTCGCTTGCGCCCGTCTGCGCCTTGCCAGCTGAAACATACAACCGCCTCCCTTAAAGAAGGGCTGATTGTGCTAATCTGCAACGTTCGGCGGCACTGCACGACCAGTCTTCCTGAAAGCTGTCGTTCTTCCTGTCCTGCTGAAACTTCTCCTGTGCGCAAGCGCTCCAATTCCTCTTGCGCTGCCAACGAGACCTCCGACTGCGCTTTAGCTTCTTGCACAGCAAACCATTCCGTCTTCAAAAAAGCAAATATGGCGCCGCCGACACTGAAGAAGATGAAAAAAGCCAGCAGCGTCTCTGCTAGGATAATTCCCGCTTGCGCCTTCTTACATCCAGCCATTGCGCACCTCAATCCGCCCCGGCATATCCAAGACTACAAGCATTGCCTGCGTCGGCCAATAATTGCGCCGCAAAGTCAGTGTAACCCCCGCAGACATACGCCCCGCTTGATTAAATTGAAATTGACGGCCGCAAGGAGAATTAAGCACCACTCCGTCTGGCAAATGAACAGTCTTGCAAACAACTCCATTTCGCAATAATTGATAGCTCGTAATAGGAGATCCCACAAAATATATCGAGGGAAAAACAGGCTGCTCGCAAAAATGATCCGCCGTTCCCATAGCGGTATTAACCGACCATTGGCGCAACAACGCTAAATCCGCCGCCAATTGTTGAGCCCCTACCTCCGTAGGGGCTCCTCTAGGCAAGCGCCAATAAAGCGTACTTGCCGCCATCAAGATCACAATTACTGAGCAGATCGCCAACAGTTCCAGCAGCGAAGCTCCTTGCTGGCGAAATGGTTGCATCGCAAACGCCTCCAGACCTATCCAGTTCTGCCAATTCCGCCTTCGAATTCACATAACTTTCACATATTACATAGGTCTTCGTCGCTCGCTGCTAAGTTCCTGCCTTACGTTTGCAAATTTCCAAGGCAGATTAACGTAAATCCATCAGCCAGCTTTCACGAAAAGTGCGAGCCTGTAAAAAATAATCATGCAGCTTCTTCCGGTCGCCAGACTCAACCGCTTGCGCACATTCTGCAAGAATTTCTTGCAGTTTTCCAATTTGTCGATGTATATGTTCGGCATTGCTAATGCAAATATCCGCCCACATGTCTGCATCAGAGGAAGCAATACGCGTTGTATCCCGAAAACCGCCCCCCGCCATTTGCACCCGAGCGTCCCCCAGCTCCGCTCTGGCTAGCAAATGCACCAGCGCTGCCGCCGTGACATGGGGAATATGGCTAATTACAGCCGCCCATTGATCATGTTCTTGAGGATGCATAACGGCAACCTTGGCTCCCAACGGAAGCAGCAAGTCCCTTAGCAATTCCACCTGCTCCTCCGAAGCTCGTTTCCCGGGCAGCAGCAGGTACCACTGTCCCTGAAACAAGTTTTTTTGCGCCGCTTCCATGCCGCTTCTTTCGCCGCCCGCCATAGGATGACCGCCAATATAGGAGCAACGCTCCGGCAGCAATGACTCTAATGTTTCCGAAACAGCCGACTTAGTGCTTCCCACATCAGAAACAACGCATCCGGCAGGCAATTTTTCCGCAATTTCGGTCATTAAAGACGCCATTTGCAATACTGGTGTCGCTAAAATGACAATATCAGCCTGTTCTACCGCCTCACCAGCGGTAGCAAAGCAACGATCCACAGCTCCTCTTTCCAACGCTAACCGCCTTGCTGGCTCTGCTTTGTCAAATCCATGTATAAAGACATCGGCGCCGCTGTGCCGCAACGCCATACCCAACGAACCGCCAATCAGACCTAAGCCTAAAATCGCAATCCGTCTCACGATAGGCTCCTGCCCATCAAGCCGGCAAAGGAACGAACCTCGTCCATCAACAGATTAAAATTCTTAGGCGTCAAGGACTGATTTCCGTCGCAAAGAGCCCGCGCTGGTTCTGGATGAACTTCTACCATCAGTCCGTCAGCGCCAGCAGCAATGGCGGCTCTGGCCATAGGCGCCACCAAGTTCCATTTCCCTGTAGCATGACTGGGGTCCACGATAATCGGCAGATGACTTAGCATTTTCACAGCCGCAACAGCGCTCAAGTCTAAAGTATTCCGCGTGAAAGGCTCAAAGGTCCGAATGCCTCGTTCACAAAGGACCAGTTGAAAGTTGCCTTCGCGCAAGATGTACTCCGACGCCTGCAACCATTCCTCAATCGTCGCCGACAAGCCTCGTTTCAATAAAACCGGCTTGCCTTTCTTGCCTACCGCCTGCAGCAGCTTAAAGTTCTGCATATTGCGAGCGCCAATTTGCAACATGTCCGCGTAATTACTTACTAGATCCAAAGACTCCACATCCACTACTTCGGTAACCACTTTCAGGCCCACTTCCTGGCTGACTTCCGCCAAAAATTTCAAACCTTGCTCCTCCAACCCTTGAAAGGCGTAAGGAGAAGTACGCGGCTTGTAGGCGCCTCCCCGCAGGAATTGAGCGCCGCCGGCTTTTACAGCCAACGCTGCCTCTCTCAGCTGCTCCTTGCTTTCCACCGCGCAGGGCCCTGCCATAACGGCCAGCTCGTCGCCGCCAATTTGAGCACTGCCAACCGATACGATTGTGTTGCTTTCCTTGACATCTCGACTCACCAAATTCAGCCCGGAACTGACAGGCACTGCTTTTTCAACACCTGGCAAGGCTTCTAAGGCCAGTACGTCAATCGCCTCACGCGCTCCAATCACGCCAATAATGGTATGGGTAGAGCCGTCCGAAAGATGCGGCCGCAATCCTGCCTGTTCAATGTATTCCACTACTCGTTGTACGTCTTCCTGGTGAGCGTTCTTTTTCATAACTACAATCATGATAAATATCTCCTTTTAGGCGCCGCAGGGCGCATTTATTTTTTCCCTCGTTTGTTGTATACACCGTATCTGATAGGCATAGCCATCTTCCATGGCAACCACCTCCTTAAAAAACAAAAAGCACCCGTCCCCTCTCAGGGACGGATGCATGCATCCGCGGTACCACCCTGCTTGCAACGCAAGCCTCTCATTCAGGTACAGGCTGGTCAATGCCGATACCTTAGCCTCTGATAACGGTGGCGCTCCGTCGTATCCTACTTGGAAATTATCCTTTCGGACCGCAGCTCACGAGTGTATTTCCATCGCCTTCTTTACTGTGTCACAGCGCCCCACAGCTCTCTGCAAAAGAAACCCGATGTACTTCTCCCGGTCATTGCCTGTTCGTTTTTTCCTTGGCTTTTACTATAACAGGCAAATACAAACAAGTCAACACGTTTTGCCTATTTAGTAAAATTTTCTTTTTTTGTTAGCCTAACAGCACATACTGTTCCGGGTGCAAGGACGTGTTTCTTTCCACGGAGAACGAACGACAAAATTCTTTTTCCCAGTTTCGCAAACGTTGGCCTAAGAAAGGCTGTTCCGCCAGAAAAGACGACAATTGCAAGGTCACATTCCCCTGCAGTAAATTCTGCCGTTGCCGCCGTCGAAGTTCGCGGGCGATTTCCAAAAAAACAGTTTCACTGGAACGAATACGGCCGCGACCGCTGCAGCAAGGACATGAAGCATGCAGCAACGCACCGATGCTTTGCCGCGATTTTTTACGAGTCATTTCTACCAGTCCCAAGGAAGTAAACCCCATAATATGGGTTTTGGTTCGATCCCGGCGCAATTCTTTTTGCAAGGTTTCTAAAACGCCCTGGCGCGCTGCTTCGCTTTCCATGTCGATAAAATCAATAATAATAATACCGCCTATGTCACGCAAGCGAAGTTGTCTCGCTATCACTTCCGCCGCTTCCAAATTGGCTTGGTATACCGTATCCTCTAGCGTGCTTTTGCCAATAAACTTTCCAGTATTTACATCAATAGCCGTCAAGGCTTCCGTCTGATCAATAACAATAAAGCCACCGCACTCTAAAGGAATCTCCCTGTCGAACAATAAGGCCAATTGCTCCTCCACGCCAAAACGCCCAAACATGTCTTCTTTTGCAGCATATAGTTTTACCCGTTCCGCCAGTTCCTTAGAAATACGCAGCAGCAACTCCCGCATGCGCTGATAGGCATCAGGCTGGTCTACAAGCACTTCATCCACATCTTGGGTGAACTGGTCCCGAATCAGTCGAATGACCAAGTCGGCGTCCCGATACAGCAGTTGCGGCGCCTGGCTGCGCTGCTGCCGCGCCAGTAAGGTCTGCCAAAGATTGCACAGATAGGATATATCTTTTTCTAACTCTTCTTTGCCGCACTCAGCCGCAACTGTGCGCACTATCAAGCCCATCCCCTCTGGACGCAGCGATTCAGCCAATTCTTTTAAACGCTCCCGCTCTTCTTCGGGCTCAATACGCCTGGAAACGCCCACATAGTCAGCGCCAGGCATCAATACCACATGACGTCCGGGTAAGGTCACCTGCGCTGTCGCTCTGGGGCCCTTACTTCCTACTGCATCCTTCGCAATCTGTATAATCAGCTCCTGCCCGACGCTCAGGGATCCTGCCTGCCTAGACGTTTCCGGCAAATCTCCTAAATATAAAAAAGCATTTTTTTCCGTCCCAATATCAATAAAGGCAGCTTGCATGCCAGGCAGAATATTTTGCACCTGTCCTTTGTAAATATTACCGACCAAGGGACCGGCTCCTTGACGCTCCGCGGCAATTTCCAAAAGAAGGTCATCTTCGCAAAGAGCCAGACGTGTCTCTTCGGGAGTCACATTTACCAAGTACCGTCTCATGACGGCAGGGCCTCCACAACCTCGCCAGTTCCAAACAAGCTTTGCTCTTGACCTTGCTCATCGTCTACATACAAGCCCACGCGATGAATCCGAGCCGCAGCCCGCCAGCGCTGCCCCTGCCCCACCAGCGCGCCTGCCGCTTCAACAACCTCCACAGGCTTCATGCTGCCTGTAGGAGTAATACGAATAGAAAAGGAAAGAGCGCACTCTTCAGCGGACAAAGGCTGCACCGTCAATGTTCCCGGCACATACGTCTTGGCGTCAATATTCCGGTTTCCTTTAGGGGACAGCTTAGTGTACGGAACGGTTGCGGCATTTTGAAAAGCCGCAGCCCCTTGAACCGCCTCGCTTTCTGACAGACGCAAAACCACGCGGTAAGCGGCGCGGTTAATCTGAGACATCAAAGAAGGCGCCCGTTCTGGAAGATAGCACAACCGTTTCACGCGAATGCCTCGTGGCAAAGCTTTGTTCAGCCTAGCGGCACAGTCCTCCAATACCACTGTCTCCGTTAGTTCTAAGTCCATATACTCGCCTTCACTGGTTACGCCCACCGATAAAGCCGAAGCAAAAGCCAGTTTCATATGCGGATTAAAGCCTTCAGAATATGCTGCAGGCAGCTTAGCCCTACGAATGGCTCGTTCCATGGCGCGAGCATAATCCAAGTGGGAAATAAAGCAAACTTCTTCTTCTTTGGTAATCTCCATCCGAACCTTATGCATTTTTGCTCCTCCAATCCTGAACAGAAACGCCCAGCGCCGGACAGACGCCGCAGGCGCCGCAAGCCCCTCGCCGACAGTCTTCTGTTAACGTCGCCGCCAGCGCAGCTGCATATTCACTCTGTAAAAATTCCTTATTCACACCACAGGATAAATGGTCCCAAGGCAACTTCTCCTCAAGCCGTCTCTCACGGTTGGCGTATTGATGCGGATCTACATCACAAGCTTCAAAGGCTTCCATCCAGGTCCGATAGTTAAAATGCTCCGACCAGCCGTCAAAGCGCGCACCGCCGCGCCAGGCTGCAAGCAACACGGCTCCCAAACGCCGATCGCCTCTGGCAAAAACGCCTTCTAAAAAGCTGGTCCGTGAATCATGCCAGCTCAATGTAACGCCGCCGCCTCGAATCCGCTCCCGCAACAATTGCTGCTTGCGTTCAATTTCCTCACGACTGTTTTGAGGAAACCACTGAAACGCCGTATGCGGTTTGGGCACAAAAGAGGAAACGCTAACCGTCACTTTAACGCCTTTTCTTCCTTTTACCGCTTTATACCAATCTACGACCTTATAGGCCAAATCCGCAATTCCCAGCACGTCTTCATCTGTTTCCGTAGGTAAACCAATCATAAAATAGAGCTTTACCGTCGACCAGCCGGAGGAAAAAGCCGCACTAACCGCTTGGCGCAGATTCTCTTCAGTAACCCCTTTGTTAATTACATCTCGCAAGCGCTGCGTTCCCGCTTCCGGTGCAAATGTCAAACCGCTTTTGCGCACTTGTTGTACCTTATGGGCCAAATCCACAGAAAAACTGTCAATCCGCAGAGAAGGCAGCGATAAACTAACGCCCTCCGCTTTGTGTTTCTCCAGCAAAGTTTCCACTAACGGCTCCAAACAGGAATAATCAGCAGAGCTTAATGATGTCAAAGACATTTCATTGTAGCCTGTATGCTCCAACATTTCCTTGGCCAATTCCTGCAAAGTCTCTTGTTTGCGTTCCCGTACCGGACGATAGATAATGCCGGCTTGGCAAAAGCGGCAGCCCCGCGTGCAGCCGCGAAATAGTTCAAGCATAATCCGGTCATGCACCGATTCCACATAGGAAACAATCGGCCGCGTTGCCGTTCCCATCGCATCCAAGTCTGCCACCACGCGTTTTTGCACGCACGCCGGCGCCTCTGGCTGCAACGGAGTTACAACCGTATCAAAGGATGTATCATCATACCGAACTTCATAAAAAGAAGGCACATAAATGCCGCGGCAAGTAGCCAAACGACGCAAAATCTCCTGGCGCCCGCCGGGTTTGCCAGCTTCTTTCCACGCACTATATTGCTCGATTACTTCGCCTAAGACTTCTTCGCCTTCTCCCAAAACAAAGCAATCGAAAAAGTCAGCAGCAGGCTCCGGATTAAACGCGCAAGGACCGCCGCCGAGAATCAAAGGCTCATTCTCTTGCCGCTCCTTCGCTAGCAAAGATATACCCGCTAAGTCCAACATATTCAACACATTGCTATAACTCATTTCATATTGCAAAGAAAAGCCGACCAAATCAAATTCCCGAATCGGCGTGCGTGTTTCCAATGAATACAAGGGTAATCCGGCCTCACGCATTTCTTTCTCCATATCCACCCAGGGCGCGTATACGCGTTCCACGGCCACGTCTTCTCGCTCATTCATTAACTGGTATAATATTTTTAACCCCAAATTTGACATGCCTACTTCATACACATCCGGTAAAGACAACGCCATACGCACGATACCAGAATGCAATTCCTTGTGCACGCTATTATACTCCTGCCCGGTGTAACGGGCGGGCTTTTCCACACGACTTAGCATGGCCGCATCCAAATGAAGCATTATTTATCCTCCTCTTAATAAAACGTCAACAAGACGCCTCCAGCGCCATAGCACCGAATAGGCGCATGACCACTACGGGGCGTCCTGTTACAATAGCTTTCGCCATCAGGCCACTTCAAAACATAATTTTCTGTCTGCGCATGTACACATTCAACAGCAGGCCGACGCTAAGCAAATTAGTAGTCAGCGCGCTAACTCCATAACTCATAAAGGGCAAGGGAATGCCTGTCACCGGCATAATTCCGGCAGTCATGCCGACATTTACCAGCACATGGAACCCCAGCATCGACGTTACTCCTGTCGCCAACAGAGAGCCAAAATTATCTCTGGCTTCTCCGGCGATTTTAACCCCCCGGTAGAGCAGAACAAAATACAAGAGCAACAGCAGCGCAGAGCCCAAAAATCCCAACTCTTCACCAATGACTGCAAAAATAAAATCCGTATGGTTTTCAGGCAGAAAGTTCAACTGACTTTGGGTCCCGCCAAAAAGCCCCTTCCCCCAAAGCATGCCTGAACCAATAGCAATTTTCGACTGAATAATATGATACCCAGATCCCAAAGGATCAACATTGGGATCCAAAAAAACAGTCAAACGCTTTTTTTGGTAATCCTTAAGAAAATGCCAAAAAATAGGCATAAACGCCAAACCGGCGCCAAAAATAGCCATCAAATATTTTGCATTAATTCCTGCGATAAAAATCATACCGAAAAGAATCGCTAAGAATACCAGCGACGTTCCCAAATCCGGCTGCTTCATTACCAACAGGAACGGTATTGCCACATACAAAAATACGGGTAATATTTCTCGGAATGAGTTGAGTTTTCCGACCCGCCCCTCTAACAATTTTGCCAAAGCAATGATCATGATCAGCTTGGAAAATTCCGAAGGCTGTAAACTAATGGGCCCTACCTGAATCCATCGCTGCGCGCCCAGCGCGCTCTGTCCCACAAACATTACCGCTAGAAGCAGCACTAAGTTAAAGCCATATAGCGGTTGCGCCAGCCGCCCTAGGGAGCGATAGTCGAAGTTCAGCAATCCTACTATCAGCACCACATTCAAAATAGCAAACAGCCCTTGCCGTTGCACAAACCAATATCGTTCTTCCGAAGGATTATTGATGTGCGTAGCGCTGCCGATAATAACCAGACTTAACAAAAGCAACAACGCCGTTACTCCGATAAGGGTCCAGTCAAGATTGCGCAATAGTCTTCGGTTAAGCATTGCACGCGATGTTTCCTTCCTCTTTGATCTACCCTTTCGCTATGCAGCATGCCTTGAAACGATCTATTAACGCTTCATGCGTTGCACAGGAATATTAGCAATCAACGCCACTGCAGATTTATCATTTGTCAGACTGAATTCCATGTCGTGCTCATTAATCTCCATGTATTTTGAAATTACCTTGATCAAATCATCACGCATGGCTTCCATAATCTGCGGAGACACACTGGCCCGGTCATGTACAAGAACAAGACGCAGACGCTCTTTGGCAATATCTTTAGACGCACTATTTTCACGCCCGAAAATTTTTTGGATAAGTGCTAACATCTTTGTCCCTCCTTACAGGCCCAAAATCCGTTTTAACCGTCCAAAAAAGCCATCTTCCTCTTCAAAAGACAACAATGGAACTTCTTCGCCCATCAATCGCTGCACCATATTGCGATAGGCCTGACAAGAAGCGGCCGCTGGATTGGTCACAACCGGCTCGCCGCGATTGGTTGATACGACAATAAACTCATCTTCCGGGATAATGCCCAGCAACTCAACCGCCAAAATTTCTACAATATCGTCAATACTCATCATATCGCCGCGCTGCACCATTTTAGGGCGAATGCGATTTACGACCAAGCGGGTGTTTTCCTTTTGCTCAGAATCCAAAAGCCCAATAATACGATCCGCATCACGAATAGCGGATACTTCCGGTGTTGTCACCACAACAGCCCGATCCGCACCAGCAATAGCGTTTTTAAAGCCTTGCTCGATGCCCGCAGGACAGTCAATAAGCACATAGTCAAACTCCTGCCGCAATTCCTCGCACAACGCTTTCATTTGTTCCGGATTAACCGCGGATTTATCCCTTGTTTGCGCCGCTGGCAGCAAAAACAAGGTTTCGTAACGTTTGTCGCGAATCATGGCCTGCTTCAACCGGCAGTTTCCTTCCACCACATCGACCAAATGATATACAATGCGATTTTCCAGACCCATGACCACGTCTAGGTTTCGCAAGCCAATATCGGCATCAACCAGCGCCACTTTCTTGCCTTGCAATGCAAAACCAGTGCCAAGGTTAGCGGTTGTCGTCGTTTTACCAACACCGCCTTTACCAGAAGTAACAACAATAACTTCTCCCATGGTTAGTCCTCCTCTTGTTCGATCGGCGCAATTACAACAATCTCGTTTTCAATGCGGGCCATTTCCGTCTGTTTCGGTTGTTCCAACACTTCATCCGGCGCCCTGGCGATCAAATCGGCAATACGAATCTGGCTAGCCATCAGACGGTCCGCTATAATATGCGCACTGCGGTCTGATGGAAATCCGGCGTGAACTACGCCTCTACAAGCTCCAACAATGCGAATATTTCCCCCAGCCACAACGACAGCACCTGGATTCACATCCCCGGTGATTTCAATATCCCCTTCATGGCGGATTTCCTGGCCGCTGCGCAAGGTCCTTGTTACGTACAATGTTTCCGCTTGAAGAGATTTTTCTTCTGTTTCTTCAAACGGTTCCCACTGCAACTCGTACTTCGCCAACAGCTGCGTCAATTTTTCCTGTTCTACCGCCTCGTCCCTCCATGAAGAAGGAATTTTTACTTGAAGACGAGTTCCTGCCAGAAAAAATTGCGATGCATTCGCTAACTTTTCCGCCAGTTCTTTGAACAACGCCTCCATATTATCAGTATCAGCCAGGAAAAGTTGAATGCCTCCCCGGTTCCCCTTAAACACTACCATATCTTGCATGACGACTCCCTACATCTCGCTAAAAATGAAAACATTCTTGCATATATTCTCTGTTTTTATCGAGATTCCTTCTTTACTCTCCAGCGTTCCAACATCTATAGCACAGTTCCGGGCCGAAGAAGCCTTGCACCCTCGCCAGGAGGCTGATTTAGATTAAACGCGGCCTCCAGTATCTTTTTGACGATCGGCCCTGCAGAGCCCGCGCCAAAACCGCCTTGCTCCACAAGCACGACCACCACCACTCGCGGATCTTCATAAGGAGCGTAGGCTACAAACCAGCCATGATCGCTGCCATGAGGATTTTCCGCCGTGCCGGTTTTGCCGGCAATACTCACAGGGAAATCTTGGAATAAAGTGGCGCCTGTACCGCCTTCTTTCGCCACATCACGCAAGCCTTCGCGCACCAGTTGCAACGTTTTCGGAGAAACCGGCGCTTCGCCAGTTTTTTCCGGGCCAAAATTCTTAAGCACTTCCCCGTTAGGAGATAAAATTTTACTAACCAAATACGGACGGTAACGATGTCCGCCGTTAGCAATCTGACTCATCAATACGCCAATTTGCAACGGCGTCGCTAATTGAAATCCTTGTCCAATTGCAGCGTCAAAGGTCTCTGATAAATACCAGTCTTCCTCAAAAACCTTTTTCTTATATCGTTGATTAGCCACCAACCCATCAGCCTCTTCCGGCAGCTTGATGCCGGTATAATCCCCTAAGCCGAAAAGGCGGGCGTATTTTTCAAGATTATCAATGCCAAGGCGGTTGCCCATTTCGTAAAAATACACATTATCTGATTTAGATAGCGCTTCGTTGAAATTAATCCAGCCTAACGCTTCTCCTTCAGCATTGCCTTTAGGAATCAGCCAATGCTTGCCCGTATCCAAGATTTTTTCCTCCGGCGTTACCTTGCCAAGCTCCAATGCCGCCACGCCGGTGACAATTTTAAAGGTTGAACCCGGCGGATATTGTCCGGAAATAGCCTTGTTGTTCATGGGATAAAAAGGATTGTTGTTCAGAGCATTCCAGTCTTTACTGGAAATTCCGCCAGCAAATAAGTTCGGATTAAACGTCGGCCGGCTGGCCATCGCTAAAACCTCTCCCGTTTTCGGGTTTAGTACCACTGCCGCTGCCGCTCGGGCATTACGAAATTGACTTTGTGTCTGCAAATAGTAAAGTTGTGCATCCAAGGCTTCTTCCGCCGCCTTTTGAATGCGTGAATCAAGAGTCAGCACCAAATTATTGCCTGGCTGCGGTTCTCTTTTCCCCAACACCGTCACCGGACGTCCAGTAACGTCCACTTCCATTTGCCCGCCGCCGTCCACGCCGCGAAGATCTGCATCATATACTTTTTCCAAACCAGATTTACCAATAATGTCTCCTGATTTGTAGCCTTCCGCTTTTTTCTTTTCCAGTTCATCACCATTAATTTCGCTGACATAGCCAAACACATGCGCCGCCATTTCATTGAAATTATAATTACGAATCGGTTGAATCTCAATCATTACGCCTTTTAATTCGCTGCGCCGCTCTTCAATACGGGTAACAATATCCGCCCCGACATTGGTTTTTATGCGCACCGGCTCAAAAGAGCCAACATGTTGATCCAATTTCTGCTTGATTTCGTCTACAGGCATGACTAGAATAGCTGAAAGCTGCTGCAATACGGAGTCTTCCACAGGTCCCACCAGCGGCAGCAGGGAAACGGTAAAACCAGGACGATTGGAGACAACGGCTACGCCATTACGATCATAAAAGATCCCCCGAGGAGCCATGGAGGGAATCAAACGAATCCGGTTCCCATCCGCCAGTAAGCTATAATAGTCCCCTTGATACAATTGCAAATACGCCAAACGACTTATCAGCGCCACAAAAATAAAAATGACGATTAAAAACAAGACATCGAAGCGATGACTCAAGCGTTTAGTTATAAGCACCAGCCATCCCTACTTTCGTCTTTTTTAAACATGCTTACCATCCTCAAAAACAAGTGAAAGCACAGACCGTCTGCCGTGCTTCACAATTATTACCCTCTAGGGAATCCGGTATAAAAGACGAACCAAACCATATACCGGCACAGCCACTACCATGTTATAAATCGCTTGAGGAACTACAATTTCATATATGCTTTCTCCCCATCCTAACGACAAGCCAATCAGTTTGAGGAAAAAAACTGCAAATAAGCCTTCGCTTAACGTAGCTCCTCCAGCCGCCAATAAAGGCAACAGACTATGATCCTTGAAAACCTTGCGCTCCGCCATTCCAGCCAAATATCCCATCAAAGTCAAAGGAATCAAATGTAATCCTAAAATGCCTCCTGTTGCTAAATCTTGTAAAAAACCGCCCACCAAGCCGCTGATCGTTCCTGGTGTACGGCCTCCTAAAAATGCAGCGGATAGAACAAAACAAACAACAAAGTCTGGCTGAATATCATGAAAAGAAATTGCTGGAGCCAAGGTAGTTTGCAAAGTCAATAAAAAAATCAGACTAAAGCACCAGGCAAAAAGCTTCACTACTTTTTCCCTCCTGCATTGCCAGGCGGTGGTTGGGGCGTCAGCGGCGCCGGCGCTGGCTGCCTTGAGCCAACGAGCACCTGTACTTCTTCCAAGCGATCAAATTGCACCGCTGGTTTAAGAACTGCATATTTTAGAAGCCCGCCTTCGCTGTTTACAACATCAACCACTTCCCCTAGAGCAATGCCTTGAGGATAGATGCCTCCGAAACCGGATGTAACCACAGTGTCGCCAATAATAATATCTGCATCACGCGGTATATTCACCATACGCGGCTGTTGCGGCGAAGCAGCATGCCCTTCTAAGACTGCCGCTACTCTTGACTCTGGTCGTTGTACCATGGCGCCTACCGCATTGCGTGGATCCAAAATCAACTGCACCTGCGCGGTATGCGCATACACATTGCTAACACTGCCAACAACGCCTTGCGCCGTAACTACGGCCATGTCTTTAGCGATGCCATCAGCAGTCCCACGGTTGATTGTCAGCGAATTAGTCCAAGAAGATGCATCTCTGGCAATGACCTTCGCCATCAACAAATCAAATTGTGGCGAGCTGGCTTTATAATCCAGCAGTACCTTTAAACGAATATTTTCCGCCTGCACTTCCGCCAGTTGCGAGCGTTCCTGACGCAACTGCTCCACTTCCGCTTGCAACCGCTGATTATCATCATATACATTCCAAAGATCGCTAACCTGCGATCCGGTACTGTGAATGCCATGCCCCAAAGAAGAAAAGACATACTGGAAAGGCGAAAGAATAGTCACTGCTGCCGCTTCCACAAAAGGAATACGCACAGGTCCTTTTGTGGCCGTCACTAGCAAAATCACCAATAATAGCGCCGCTATACCCAGCGGCGCCTTTTTATTATCGAACCACCCCACGGCTTTGACTCCTCTCTAACCCAATTTTTTGGGAGAAGCCATTAATACACGCTTCAAAAGGTCAATGCTTTCCAAAACGCGGCCCGTGCCGATACCTACGCAAGAAAGCGGGTCTTCCGCCAAATATACCGGCATGCCTGTTTCACGGCTTATCAGTCGGTCCAACCCATGCAACAAAGCGCCTCCGCCTGTCATGACAATGCCTCGATCCATAATATCCGACGCCAGCTCCGGCGGCGTTTTTTCCAACGTAATTTTCACAGCGTCAATAATCCCGCTGATGGGTTCGCTTAGAGCGGCTTGCACTTCACTTGATCTCAAGAGCAACGTTTTCGGTAAGCCGGAAACCAGATCCCGCCCGCGAATCTCCATGCCAATATCTTCTTCACGCGTAATCGCCGAACCGATTTTCATTTTTACTTCTTCTGCTGTTCGTTCGCCAATCATCAAGCTATATTTTTTCTTCACATAATTAACGATCGCTTCATCCATCTCGTCGCCGCCAATGCGAATCGAGCGGCTAGTCACAATGCCGCCCAACGAAATAACAGCCACTTCTGTCGTGCCGCCGCCAATGTCAACAACCATGTTTCCCATAGGCTCATGTACCGGCAGACCAGCGCCAATCGCTGCCGCCATCGGTTCTTCAATCAAATAGGCTTCCCGGGCTCCTGCCTGAATGGCGGCATCAATAACTGCACGCTTTTCCACTTCCGTAACGCCGGAAGGTACGCCCACAACCACCCGCGGGCGAATAACGGTATTCGTCTCAATGGAGCGACGAATAAAATACTTCAGCATGGCATGGGTTACGTCGAAATCAGCAATAACTCCATCTTTCAAGGGCCGAATAGCCACTATATTTCCAGGAGTCCGGCCGATCATCTGCTTTGCTTCTTCGCCAACAGCCAATACCTGGCCGCTATCCTTTTGAATAGCTACGACAGAAGGCTCACGCACAACAATGCCTTTCCCTTTCATATGCACCAAGGTATTTGCTGTTCCTAAGTCAATTCCCATGTCCCTTGATAGAGACCGGAAAGGATTCCAAAATTTCATGTTCATACTCCTTTTCATCATACCAAAATAGTTACTAAGGGTTCTCAATAAAGTAAGCCTTTTTCTTTTAAGCTGACAAACCGCCCGTCTCCGATGATTATATGGTCCAATACTGGCAGCTCCAACAACTTACCGGCTTCCGCCAGGCGCAAAGTCAAGGCAATGTCTTCTTTGCTGGGCGAAGGATCTCCGCTAGGATGATTATGCGCTAGAATCAAAGCAGCTGCTTGATGGCGCAGCGCTTCTTGAAACACCTTTCTTGGATCGACAAGAGCTGCATCCATGGTGCCAACGGCGACGCAACAACTGGCTAAGACCTGATGCTTCGTCGAAAGCAACAGTACATGGAACTCTTCCTGCTGCACGTAACGCAATCGATGCAAATACCAATTAGCAGCATCCTCCGGCTGCCTAATGCTGGTTATATCTCCAGAAACTTGCCGCTCATACAATCGCCTGCCAAATTCAATGGCAGCCGTTATTGTAATCGCTTTAACATTGCCAATTCCCTTATACTTCGATAGATCTTCCGGCTTGGCTGCAGCCAATAAAGCTACGCCTCCCGGCTGCTCATACTCTTTCAATAATCCTTGAGCAATGGACAATGCTGACTCTTCCACTGTGCCTGTACGCAATAAGATAGCCAACAATTCTGCATCACTCAAGCCTTTTGCTCCCAGGCGCAGCATTTTTTCCCTGGGCCGCTCTTTCTCCGGCAGTTCCCGTATGGTCCTCGCCGGCCGCCGCATCACAAGGGAAGGTCGGTCTGACGCAAAAGATCGACAAGCGCAAACAGCGGCAATCCTACTACATTTTGATAGCACCCTCGAATACCGCGAATAAAACGGGCCCCTTGTCCTTGAATGGCATAAGCCCCTGCTTTGTCCAAGGGTTCGCCAGTTGCTACATAGGCAGCCATTTCTTTTTCGCTAATGGCGCCCATGTCCACCTCGGTTTTTTCACAATGGCTCCAAATTTGTTTCCCCTGCACAACGGCAATGCCAGTATATACCTGATGCGTTCTAGCAGCCAGCAAAGCAAGCATACGCTTGGCATCCTCCGCATCAGACGGCTTACCCAAAACAACACCCTCGCATACCACAATCGTATCGGCGCCAATAACAATAGTATCCTCGTCGGAATGTGCCGCCACATCCAGCGCTTTACTGCACGCATGGCCAACTACCAGCTTATCCGGCGGCACTGGTGCGTCATTTTTTTCCTCTACCGAACTTACTTCGATACTAAAAGGAATCCCCAGCAGCTCCAAAATTTCTTTACGGCGCGGAGACGCTGAAGCCAGCTTCACCTGCATAGCTCTCTCTCCTTATAGTCGGCGGAATAAAAGCACCGCGGCAATAATCCCCAACAGACTGATAAAATTAGGATATAACGACAAAGAAAACTGGATCTGCAGCACATATAGATTCACCAGCACCGGAGGCATTTCCAATAGTGGAAACTTTCGGGTCAAATAGGGCGCCAGCGGGCTAAGCCAACCAGAGGACGCCAAAAAATCTCCCAACATGCCGCCAAATACAGCGCCAGTTACTACAAAAAGCGCTAACATGCCATATCCCCTGCCCAACGAGCCGGTACGGACAGCCATCCAATCTCCTCCTATGTTATAGGCTATTCAAACGCTTTGAGAAAAAAGAGAAACAACCCAAAAGCGCTCTGGTTTATTGTACCCTATTTGCTCACACACTGTAAATAGCTGCAACCAAGAGAAAAGGCGCTTCTCCCGTCAGGAGAAGCGCCTTTTGCCTTATATGTTCTTACTTGCCAATAACAGCGATAACATCGCCAGGCTTTACGCCTTGGCCAGCCACAGCGTTGAGGGACTTGAGGGTACCCGCAACAGGAGCTGTGATTTCGTTCTGCATTTTCATGGCTTCCAGAATCATCAGCACGTCGCCTTTTTTAACGGCTTTGCCGGCTTCGGCAACCAGACGGATAATTTTGCCAGGCATAGGAGCTTTGACCGGAGTGTCGCCATCAGCAACAACAGCCGGAGCAGCAGCGGCAGCCGGAGCGGCCGGAGCAGCAGCGGGAGCAGCAGCCGGTTTAGCGGCCGGAGCAGCGGCTTTCGCCGGAGCTGCGATAACTTCTTCTACTTCTACCTGATAGGAAGCACCATTAACAGTAATGTTAAATTTTTTCATGTGTAAATTCCTCCAATTTATAAGATTATAAATCTAGAAGACCAATCAATGAGAATTCATATTCTTGCTGCGTCCAGCTTGAGCCCAAGCCAAGCTAACGTTGGAAATCCGCAGCGCCTTGACTTGTCCGCCCATCATGGCAGCTACTGCAGCGGCAATGACCGCTACTACTTCGGGTTTTACATTTTTCGCATCAATTGTCATGCCATTCACCCTTCCTTATACCGGGAGGTTGCCGTGCTTTTTGGCCGGACGAGCCTCACGCTTGCTGGACAACATGTTGAAGGCCGTAATAATGCGCGGACGAGTTTCCTTGGGCTCAATGACGATGTCAACGAAGCCGCGTTCAGCCGCTTTGTACGGAGTTGCGAACTCTTCAACATATTTTTCGGTTTTCGCAGCCACATCAGGATCCTTACGGAAGATGATGTTAGCAGCACCGGCAGGACCCATAACGGCAATCTCAGCAGTCGGCCAAGCAAACACTTGATCGGCGCCCAAGTCCTGAGAGCACATGGCCAGATAGGAACCGCCATACGCTTTACGGGTAATTACGGTTACTTTCGGCACGCTGGCTTCGGAATATGCATAAAGCATTTTGGCGCCATGACGGATGATACCGCCATATTCTTGATCAACGCCAGGCAAGAAGCCCGGAACGTCAACCAAAGTGAGAATCGGAATATTGAAGGCATCGCAGAAACGAATAAACCGCGCGGATTTATCCGAAGCGTTGATGTCTAAGCAGCCGGCCATAACGTTCGGCTGATTGGCAATAATACCGACCGCGCGACCGTCCAAGCGGGCAAAGCAGGTGATGATGTTCTGCGCATAATGCTTATGCGATTCATAGAACTCACCATTGTCAACCACTTCGCGGATTACATCGAACATGTCGTAAGGCATGTTCGGGTTATCCGGCAGCAAGGTGTTGAGCTCGTCAGACATGCGGTCCGGGCAGTCGCCAGTATCCACAACCGGAGTTTCCTCCAGGTTGTTGCTGGGCAGGAAGCTCAGCAGATACTGGATCTGCTCCAGGCAGTCCTGATCATTTTCAGCAGCAAAATGAGCCACACCGGATACGGAGTTATGCGTCATAGCGCCGCCGAGGTCTTCTGCGGTTACTTCTTCCGCCGTAACGGATTTAATAACTGCAGGACCGGTAATGAACATCTGGCTGGTGTTCTTCACCATATAGATGAAGTCGGTCAGAGCCGGAGAATACACAGCGCCGCCAGCACATGGTCCCATGATTACGGAAATCTGGGGAACAACGCCGGATGCCAGAGTGTTTTTGTAGAAAATTTTGCCGTAGCCTGCCAAAGCGTCAACCGCTTCTTGAATACGAGCGCCGCCGGAATCGTTGATACCAACGATCGGAGCTCCCATTTTCAAGGACAGATCCAACACTTTACAGATTTTAGCGGCATGCATTTCACCCAAAGAACCGCCTTCGCAGGTGAAATCCTGAGCAAATGCATACACCAGGCGGCCATTAACCGTACCATAGCCGGTAATAACGCCTTCGGCGGGAATTTCTTTCGTCTGCATGCCAAAGTTTACGCAACGATGCCGTACAAACTGATCCAATTCCACAAAGCTATCGGGGTCAAAAAAGAATTCAATGCGCTCACGGGCCGTCATCTTACCGGTAGAATGTTGCTTTTCAACGCGTTTTGCGCCGCCGGCTTGCATGATCTTGGCCTGATTGGCTTTCAGTTCTTGGATTTTTTCCTGAACAGTAGCCATCGTACACCTCCTGTAGATTCTCGCAATAATCTATTTGCGCTCGGACAGCTCCACCAGCACACTGCCGGTCGCTTTCGGATGCACGAAGGCGATGCTGGCTCCACCGGCACCATAGCGGGGTTTTTCGTCAATCATACGAACGCCCTGCTCTTTTAAGGAAGCAAGCGCAGCTTCCAAGTTGTCCACGCGGAACGCCACATGCTGAATGCCTTCGCCTTTTTTCTCAATGAACTTGGCAATCGGGCCATCCGGGCTGGTGGACTCCAACAGCTCTACTTCGCTGTCGCCGCAAGGAATGAAGCAGACGCGAACTTTTTGTTCTTCTACCACTTCTTCACCCATGGCTTGCAGGCCTAAAACTTCTGTATAGAATTTTTTAGCCTGGTCGAGATCTTTTACTGCAATCCCGATATGGTCTACTTTCAAAGCTTTAAACACAGTTCTACCTCCTCTTTCTAAGCTTGCTCTAGGTTCTCAGCGCAACACTTGGTGTAAAATTTCACGCACCACCGAATAGGGATCTTTCTCTCTTTGCTCTACTTGGATAACCAAGTGATCAAAGTTTCCGGATTCCTGCAGATGGCGCATAACTTTTCTGCCAATTTCCTCGTCCAGTAAATCCAAGAGTTCATTTTTCGTCCGCTCACGCCGACGCACCGTCAGGGCGCCGCTTGTTTGCAGATACTCAAAATGTTCGCCAATGGTCTCTACCAGCTCAGTTACGCCTTCATCCCGGCTGGCTACCGTCCGCTTTACAGGCGGTCTCCAGTCAGTATGCTCCTGATTTAAGTCGAGCATCATGTCTAATTCGACATGGAGCTTGTCGACTCCTTCCCTGTCCGCTTTGTTGATAGCAAAGACATCGCCAATTTCCAAAATGCCGGCTTTGATCGCTTGAATGTCGTCTCCCAGGCCGGGAACCATTACTACGATCGTAGTGTCCGCAGCCTTTACGATGTCGACTTCTGACTGACCAACGCCGACGGTTTCAACAAATACTACATCCATACCGAACGCGTCAAGGATTTTCACAGCTTCCGCCGTTTTGCGCGACAAGCCTCCCAGAGAGCCTCTGGTGCCCATACTCCGGATAAATACGCCCTCGTCCATGGTGAGATCCACCATCCGGATGCGGTCGCCCAAAATAGCGCCGCCCGAAAAAGGACTTGTAGGGTCAATGGCAATAATGCCTACTTTCTTGCCTTGGCGGCGATAAGCTTTGGCAAGTTTGTCGGTCAATGTGCTTTTACCGGCTCCCGGCGCACCGGTGATACCGATAACATGAGCCCGGCCAGTATGAGGATACAGGGCTTTCATAATGTCTACCGCCGTATCGTACTCATTCTCTACCGCGGTGATCGCCTTAGAGAGCGCTCTCCGGGATCCTGCCAGCACTTGTTCTGCAATATTCATTGGCAAATGCACCACCTTATGGCCGCCCGCCTAAAGGCGGACGGCCACACATTCCTAACATAACCTGTGAACAGGCTAAAACGCTTATTTTACGTTTTCGTTGATAAAAGCTACGATGTCAGCGGTGGAAGTTCCTGGAGTAAAGACAGCGGCTACGCCGGCTTCTTTCAGGAAAGGAATGTCGCTGTCGGGAATAACGCCGCCGCCAACAACCAAAACGTCTGCCATGTCTTTTTCTTTCAGACCGGCAATGACTTTCGGGAAAAGGGTGTTATGAGCGCCGGACAGCAGGCTCAGAGCCACTACATTTACGTCCTCTTGCAGAGCTGTCTCTACAATTTGTTCCACAGTTTGGCGCAGGCCGGTATAAATAACCTCAAAACCTGCATCACGCAGAGCGCGAGCCACGACTTTTGCGCCGCGGTCATGGCCATCCAGGCCCGGTTTAGCTACTAAAATACGAATCTTTTTCTCCATCGTTCGCTGTGCCTCCTAACTCTATCGCTTACAGGGTACTTCCCGGTTGATACTCGCCGAACACTTTGCGCATTACGCCGCAAACTTCGCCCAAAGTGGCATATGTTTTAACAGCCGCCAGGATGAAGGGCATGAGGTTATCTTCGCCTTTGCAAGCCGCTTCCAAAGCAGCCAGTGCAGCGTCAACAGCCGCATTGTCGCGACTAGCGCGCAGTTTTGCCAATTTATCCTTCTGCAATTTACCGACGGACTCATCGATTTTCAGCAGACCTTCAACAGGCTTTTCTTCGATTTGGAACTTGTTAACGCCAACAATAACGCGCTCGTTGCGTTCCACTTCCATCTGCCATTTATAAGCGCTATCCTGAATTTCTTTTTGGATATAGGCTTTTTCAATAGCAACAACAGCGCCGCCCAGATCATCAATTTTCTTGATGTAGTCGAGAGCTTCGCTTTCGATCTGGTTAGTCAGAGCTTCTACATAGTAGGAGCCGCCCAACGGATCGACAACATCAGCCAGACCGCTTTCATAAGCAACGATCTGCTGGGTGCGCAAAGCAACGCGTACGGAATCTTCCGTAGGCAGAGCCAACGCTTCGTCCTTGGAGTTGGTGTGCAGGGACTGCGTACCGCCGAGAACGGCAGCTGCTGTCTGCAAAGCCACGCGGACAATGTTGTTGTCCGGTTGTTGCGCCGTCAGCATGGAACCAGCAGTCTGGGTATGCACGCGCAGCATCCAGGAACGAGGATTTGTGGCGCCAAAGCGCTCTTTCATGACTTTAGCCCAAACGCGGCGGGAAGCGCGGAATTTCGCAACTTCTTCCAACACGTTGTTATGAGCGTTCCAGAAGAAGGACAGACGTCCGGCGAAATCGTCAACATTCAGGCCGGCTTTAATAGCCGCATCGACATAGGCAATGCCGTTGGCGATGGTGAAAGCGATTTCTTGGGAAGCAGTCGAACCAGCTTCACGAATGTGATAGCCGGAAATGGAGATGGTGTTCCACTGGGGAACGTTTTTCGAGCAATACTCGAAAATATTGGTAATCAGACGCATGGACGGCTTAGGCGGGAAAATGTAAGTGCCGCGAGCCGCATACTCTTTCAGGATGTCATTCTGAATGGTGCCGCGCAGTTTATCAGCGCTAACGCCTTGTTTTTCGCCAACAGCGATGTACATGGCCAACAGTACCGAAGCCGGCGCATTGATGGTCATGGAAGTGGATACTTTGCTCAGATCAATCTGATCAAAGAGGATTTCCATGTCAGCCAACGAGTCGATAGCCACGCCCACCTTGCCTACTTCGCCTTCAGCCATATCGTCATCAGAGTCGTAACCGATCTGAGTCGGAAGGTCAAATGCGCAAGACAGGCCGGTGCTGCCTGATTCAAGCAGGTAACGGTAACGTTTATTGGATTCTTCCGCCGTAGAGAAGCCGGCATACATACGCATGGTCCAGAAACGGCCACGGTACATGGTAGGCTGTACGCCACGGGTGAAGGGGTAGGATCCCGGGAATCCGATATCGTTGACATAGTCGGTTCCTTCGATATCCAACGGAGTGTAGAGACGATTGTGGGCCAGGTTACCGCGCTCAGGATTTTTCGCAATAGCCTTTTCCACTTTGGCTGCATAGGCTGCCAATTTTTCTTTCAAAACTTCATTGCTCATTAACAAAGGGCCTCCTTTACTCTTTCTTTATTTCAATTTCATTGTGCCCGTTTCTTGGAAACGGACATGCCACGAAAGGGCCTCGGACAAAATGTGCGGGGTATGCGCATTTTTTGTCGCTTTGCAAGCACGTTCATAGTAGTCCAGCAACATGGGCTTGTAGTCGGGATGAGCGCATTTTTCAATGATAACCTTAGCCCGTTCACGCGGGCTGAGGCCGCGTACATCGGCCAAACCTTGCTCTGTAACAAAGACATCTATGTCGTGTTCGCTGTGATCCGCATGGGACACAAAAGGCACGATCGAAGAAATAGCACCGTCCTTCGCCGTTGAAGTGGAGAAGAACATGGTCAAATAGCCGTTACGGGCGAAATCGCCGGAACCGCCAATACCATTCATCATTTTGCTGCCCATAATATGGGTCGAATTGACATTACCATAAATGTCAAATTCAATCGCCGTATTCATGGCGATAATACCCAAACGACGGGCCAGTTCCGGGCTGTTGGAAATTTCCTGCGGCCGCAGAACCATCAATTTACGATATTCGTCAATATTGCTATACAAACGCTCCAAGCCCTCCGGAGACGGCGAGAAGGAAGTACCGGACGCAAAGCGAAGTTTCCCAGCGTCAGCCAAGTCCAGCATGCCGTCTTGGATAACTTCGGTGAAAACTTCAAGGTTTTCAAAGTCGGAATTCACAAAACCGCTGACAACAGCATTGGCTACGGAGCCTACTCCAGACTGCAAAGGCAGTAAGTTTTTCGGCAAACGACCCGCTTTGATTTCCTGATGGAAAAATTCAATAGCCAGTTCCGACATTTTTTTGGAATCATCATCGATAGGCGCAAAACCGCGCACATCGTCTTTGATGTCGCAAGCGACAATATACTTGATTTTATCCGGACCGCAGGGAATATAGGGAGTTCCAATCCGTTCGTCAACCTTGCACAAGGGAATGGCTTTGCGGTGCGGCGGATCTTCCGGCGTATAAACATCATGCATACCTTCCAACGCCAAGGGCTGGCTGGTATTCACTTCTACGATAACTACATCGGCTTCCTGTACAAAAGATGCGGTGTTCCCCATTGAGGTCGTAGGAATAATATGGCCTTCTTCCGTAATTGCACAGGCTTCTACGATAGCCACATCTACCTTGCCGCCAAGAAAACCATAACGCACCATTTGGGCGGAATGGCTCAAATGCAAGTCAAAGTATTCCAATTTACCCGCATTTAATGCTTTACGCAAATCATTGTTGGTCTGATAAGGCATACGACGGGCAATACCGCCAACCTCCATCAGCGCACCATCCAATTCCTTACCTACGGAAGCGCCTGTCCAAAGGTTAATCTGGAAAGGTTCTTTTTTCATTCGCTCCGCCAACGCCAAAGGCACAGCCTTCGGATAGCCGGCAGGAGTGAAACCGCTGGCGCCAATGTTCATCCCGGGTTTAATAAAGGCTGCAGCTTCTTCGGCGCTGACAATCTTTGCATGCAGTTCTTTATTGCGCACGCGATCCCGAATGTCAATCATTAACAACTCTCCTCCTTAGTTCTGGCAACAGAAGCATTTTTACCGGAAATTCCTTCCACGTAATCTCCCTACTACCTCACCTCCAGCACTGATGCTGTTACGTAAGAATCCTTGCTTTCAGGGCCGACACCCTTGCGTTCAGATTATGAACTAGCTAGGATAATCACTGCAAAAAAGGAAAGGGTCGCAAAAATGCCGTCAATTGACGGTTTCGCGGCAACTGACGGCATTTTCACACCCATGCAGCTTCAAAACGAACCGATAAAACAAAAACTCATACAAGATATATTACTATATTTAGTTATAAAATTCCTGCTCGATTGTGAATGTATACACGTATTCACTGTAGTTTTTTTATTTATAATACTCCATTTAGTCTTGACGCGTCAAATAATAAGAAAGACTGCTCAAGCCTACCGACAAATCTTCATTAATCAAAGATACTTGGCGCGGCACTTCAATCTTGCGGGGTGCAAAATTCCAAATCCCTTTGACTCCGGCCGCCACCAAACGATCTACCATCAATTGCGCATGTTCCGCCGGCACCGCAATAATAGCAATCTGTATCTGCCGTTGCCGGACGATTTCTTCCAGTTGGTCCGCATGTTCAATGGTCACGCCATTTACAACCATGCCAATACGCTCCGGCGCTACGTCCAAAAGCGCCGCCATATTAAAACCTAAAGAAGAAAAGTTTTTATAATGCGCCAAAGCCCAACCTAAATGTCCCATCCCCACAACCGCAATATTCCACTTGTTGTGCAATCCAAGAATTTCGCCGATATTGCGCAAAAGTTCCCTCACGTAATAACCGACGCCTTTTTTCCCAAATTGTCCAAAAGAAGCCAAATCCTTGCGAATCTGCTCTGGAGTCACCCCTAAGCGATTTCCCAATTCTTCAGAAGAAATAATTTCAATTCCCTCTTCTTGGCTCAGCTTCAACGTACGAAAGTACAGCGGCAGACGATCAATGGTCGCCTTCGAAATCATGATATGCTCTTTCAACAAACAATCCCCCTACTCCACTGGGATTTCATTTTGTTCTTTTAAATCATTATTTTCTCTTTAATTTTTCTTTAACTTTACTTATCTTTATTTTGTTATTCGCACTACAATGACAAAATCCTCCTCTATAGAATATAAAAAATCGCATTACAAAAGGAAAGGCGAAAGTTGTTATATTCTGTAAATTCGCCTTTCCTTCTATTTCTATATATAAAGCTGTTTACTAGCCTCTCCTTAAAAAAACGTGTTAAAAATGACTTAGACTCGTTTTTGCGGCTTGTAATGCGTATGGAGTAAATGATGCGACTTTTCACTCAACGGAGCCTGCAGCCAAGAAGCATACAACTCCTGTACCGCCGGATTTTCATGGGATTTACGCAGGCCGCTTCGTTCGTCGCACTCGTACAAAGCTGCCATACGACGCTGCCGAAAGTCAGCCAGTTTGCTACGAGGCTGGCCTCCGCCGCCCAAGCACCCGCCAGGACAAGCCATAATCTCAATAAAATGGTAATTGACCTCACCAGCTCTTACTTTTTCCAGCAAGGTTCGCGCATGACGCAGTGAATGCGCAACAGCTACACGGACAACGGTGCCCTGCAGGTCAATTTCCGCTTCCCGAATTCCTTCCAGGCCGCGTACTTCGCGCAGTTCCACTTGCTCTAAGGCGCAGCCGGTTACGGTCTCGTAAACCGTCCGCAAGGCGGCCTCCATAACACCGCCAGTGCTTCCAAAAATAACGCCAGCGCCAGTAGACATCCCCATAGGAGCGTCAAACTCTTCTTCTGGCAACGCTTCAAAATTCAAACCTGCTTCCTGAATCATTGCCGCTAATTCCTGCGTTGTCAGCACATAATCTACATCCCGAAAACCGCTGTCGCACATTTCCGGGCGCGCCGCTTCCGCTTTTTTGGCCGTACAGGGCATGACCGAAACAGAAACTATATCCTCCGCCTTGATCCCGCTTTTTTCTGCATAGTACGTTTTCACCAAAGCGCCAAAAATCTGTTGCGGCGACTTCGCCGTCGACAAATGCGGCAGCAGCTCTGGATAAAAAAGCTCAGCAAAATTAATCCATCCAGGACTGCACGAAGTAATCATCGGCAATACGCCGCCTTCTTTAATGCGCTGCAGTAACTCATTACCTTCTTCCATAATCGTGACATCAGCTGCGAAGTCAGTATCAAACACCTTGTCAAAACCAAGTCGACGCAAAGCCGCCACCATTTTCCCGGTTACAATGCTGGCGGCAGGCAATCCGAGCGCTTCTCCCAAAGCGACCCGTACTGCCGGCGCAGTCTGAACCACCACATGCTTGCCCGCATCCGCCAATGCTTCCCAAACCGGCGCCGTATCATTTTTGATGGTAATAGCCGCCGTCGGGCAAACTGCAGCACAGCGACCACAATACGTACAGGCAGCCGCATCCAACCCTGCACCAAAGGCAGGCGTCACTTCCGCATAAAAACCGCGCTTGGCAAAGCTGTACACATGTACCCCCTGTACATCACTGCAAGCCCGGATACAGCGGCCGCACAAAATGCATTTTTCCGGATCGCGCACAAGGGAAGGATTGGCTGCGTCTTTTTCACCTCGCCGGCGTTCGCCTTCAAAGCGAACTTGCCGCAACCCCAGCTCCGCCGCCATTTGCTGCAGCTCGCAGTCTCCATTACGTTCACACGCCAAACAATCCGCCGGATGATTGGCCAAGAGCAATTCCACAACCATCTTGCGCGCATCTCGTACCGCCGGCGTATGAGTATGCACTACCATCCCTTCCGCCACAGGATGTACGCAAGAAGCGGCTAACGAACGCGCTCCCTCAATTTGCACCAGACAAACACGGCAATTCCCTTCCGGACGCAATTCCGGATGATGACAAAGATTTGGAATATTTACACCGGCCAAGCGCGCCGCTTCCCACACAGTGGCCGTTTTAGGCGCTTCAACAGTCTGGCCATCCACGGTAATACGCACCGTATCCATACAAGTCAACTCCTTTGCTTCTTATCCTTTAACAATGGCCTGGAATGGACATTTAGCCAGACAACTGCCGCACTTAATGCATTTTTCCGCATTGATAATATGCCGCCCTTTGAGTTCTCCAGAAATGGCGTCTACAGGACACACCTTTTTACAAAGACCGCAGCCTTTACAGAGCTCGGTAATCGAATACGCCGCCATTTTAGCACAAGCGCCGGCAGGACAACGTTTTTCGCGGATATGCGCCTCATATTCATGCCGGAAATACCGCAGCGTGCTGAGCACCGGGTTCGGCGCCGTCTGCCCCAAACCGCAAAGGGAAGCTGCCTTGATGTTACGTCCCAACTCTTCAAGCAGCTCAATATCACCTTCTCGGCCCTCTCCTTCCGTAATGCGGGTCAGGATTTCCAGCATGCGTTTTGTACCTTCCCGACAGGGAGTACACTTGCCGCACGACTCGGACTGGGTAAAATTCAAGAAAAAGCGAGCTACATCCACCATACAGGTTGTCTCATCCATAACCACCAGACCGCCCGAGCCCATCATCGCGCCTACCTGCAGCAAGGAATCATAATCTACAGGCAGGTCCAACAGCTCTTCAGGCAAACAGCCGCCGGAAGGTCCTCCAATTTGCACAGCTTTGAATTTCTTACCGTTTTGAATGCCGCCGCCAATCTCAAAAATAATTTCCCGCATCGTAATGCCCATGGGAACTTCCGCTAAGCCTGTATGATTCACTTTACCAGTCAAAGCGAACACTTTCGTTCCCTTGCTTTTTTCCGTACCGATGGAAGCATACCAAGCGCCGCCCTTAGCAATAATCTGCGGCACATTAGCAAAGGTCTCCACGTTATTGATGTTTGTCGGTTTGCCCCAAAGTCCTGCCACGGCTGGAAACGGCGGTCTGGGACGCGGCATGCCCCTTTTACCTTCAATCGAGGCCAACAGCGCCGTTTCCTCGCCGCACACAAAGGCGCCTGCGCCTTCTTTAATCTTAATATGAAAGGAGAAACCGGAGCCCAAAATATCGTCTCCTAAAAGCCCCATGGCTTCCGCTTGAGCGATGGCTACCTTCAGTCGCTTGATGGCCAAAGGATATTCGGCTCGCACATAGATGTAGCCTTCATCCGCGCCAATGGCATAGCCGCAAACAAGCATGCCTTCCAAAACCCGGTGCGGATCCCCCTCAAGCACGCTGCGATCCATAAACGCTCCCGGATCTCCTTCGTCGGCATTGCAAACCACATATTTTTTCCCTTGAGGTTCTTTAGCGGCAAAGCTCCACTTCAAACCGGTCGGGAAACCGCCGCCGCCCCGCCCTCGCAGACCGGAAAGCTTAACCTCGTCCACCACCTGCTGGGGAGTCATCGTCGTCAAAGCTCTGCCTAATGCTTCATAACCGCCGCCAGCAATATATTCCTCAATTACTTCCGGATTGATGTGTCCGCAGTTAGCCAACACTAAACGCTGCTGCTTGCGATAGAACTGAATATCCTCATATCCGGGAATGCGCTCTGCCGTCAACGGTTCTTGATACAGCAGCCGCTGGACAATACGCCCCTTATAAAAATGCTCTTCTACCAGTTCTGGAACGTCTTCCTCCTGTACACGCACATAAAAGACGCCTTCCGGATATACAATAACCAAAGGTCCCATTTCGCAAAAACCATGACAGCCGGTTTCTACGATTTTTATTTCCCGAGCTAAGCCTTTTTCTTCCAACTCGCGCCGCAGTGCGGCTTCCACTTTTTTTGAACCGGACGACGTGCAGCCTGTTCCGGCACAAATCAATACATGCGCCCTTACGTATTCCATGGTCCTCCTCCTAATTCTCTATTTTAGCCACAACCCATTCCTCAATAATGCGCCCGTTTACTACATGCTCGCCTACAATGCGCTCCACCTTATCCGGAGTTACTTTTCCATAAATAATGCGAGGCTGTCCCGGCAGCACCACATCTAAAAGAACTTCCTGCTCGCACATGCCTATACAGCCTGTTTGTTGCACGCTGACCCCTTCCAAGTGCCGCTTAGCCACTTCTTCCAAGGTTGCCTTAAGCACCTCACGAGCGCCAGCGGCAATGCCGCACGTCCCCATGCCAATAATAATCCGTGTGTCCGTCTGCTGCCGAATACGAATATCCTGCCGCACACGCTCACGCAAACGATTTAATTCTTCCAGTGTTTTCATGCCTTTTCCCCCTCTTTCAATGCATTCCAGCCTGTTTCCAATACCTCTTTCAAGGTCAGCATGTCCATTCCAGTTGTAGCCGATGAATTCCACTGCCATTTCCGCCCATCTCGATAATGAAGGTACTGAAAATGAATTTGCGGCATCGTAACAGACAAAGTCCACAACGTACCTGGCAAATCGCCCCAAGGCGGTAAATCCGGATGCCGTCTGCAAAAGGAAGCGCAAAGCATCGTCCCTAAACCTGGCCGGGAAATCATTCTCACTTTGCCGCCGCAATGGCGCGTCCACATATCTAAAAGACCTAAACCCAAACCTACAGATCTTGTGGTTCGTTTCGTATAAAACGGATTCAAAGCCTCTTTGCATTCCTGACGAGTCATACCTCTCCCGTCATCAGCAATCCTCCACGTTAAAGAATCTCCAATTTCCCGTACGCGGATATCTACACGGGCAGCCCCCGCTTCTAGAGAATTTCGCAAAAGCTCCAACAGAAGCAGCGACAGCTCTTTCATGACTGTCCACGATACGGCTGCAAGATACCTCCAATACCTTCCGGCGTCAAGCGGCCATACGTATCATCGTCAATCATCATAACCGGCGCCAGACCGCAGGCGCCAATACAGGCTACCGTTTCCAACGTAAAGTTCAAATCCGCTGTCGTCTCGCCCGGTTTCACGCCCAACTCTTTTTCCATGGCTTCTAAAATCGCTTTAGCGCCCCTTACATGGCAAGCCGTCCCTTGGCACACCCTAACAATATGCCGTCCTCGCGGATTCAGATGAAACTGCGAGTAAAACGTAACCACTCCGTATACTTGGCTTATTGGCAAACGCAGCCCCTCGGCAATCCGTTCCAATACCTCCCTCGATAAATATCCATAGGCGTCTTGAGCCTGTTGCAACACCGGAATCAAAGCTCCCGGCACCTCTTGATAGCGTGCAAGAATTGCTGCAAGTTCTTCATATGTCTCGCCAGCCCCTCCGCATGTACATCCCGACTTCGATAAATTCATCATTATATCCCCCTTTTACGCGTTCTCCTCTTTATTACAGCCTATGCCACCGCAGCCAGCGTCCGCCCTTGCCGTGCAAGGCCAGATAAAACTCGGCTAACGTAGGCTTTTCCATCATTAGTTGTATTTTGCCGCCTTGACAAAACGCCTCTAAACTATGCGCATCCGATGCCGTCACTAAAGGAAGCAACTGCGGTAAAAGCGGCAATTTCCGCCGCGCATCTTCTTCGCTCGCAACGCAAGCAGAGATTTCCGCCGCCGCTACAGGTAACTCCGTCGGCCAGATTCCCAACTGCCCCAAAAGACTGTAAGCTGGCCGGTCCACATGACTGGCAATGATCATTCCTCCTAGGCAAACCGCTTCCTCGCAAAGAGTTCGCGCATCCGCCGTTAACGCCGAAAGCAACAACTCTTCCCGTTCTCCCAACAGCTCATCCTCTGCGTTTAGTATCCACTGCGGCCCAAAAAGACGACTCTGATTCATCCTGCCATTACGCCAGCCATCCACTTTGGCGCACCAAAGCGCAAAAGCAGACCAATCATCAAAAAGCGCCAGCAAGTGCGCTTCCTCGGCGCACTCCACTTCCATTCCCGGCCAAACCGTCAAGGAACTTTGTCGTGCCGCCTGCCAAACCGCTTTAGCATTATCACCGGCGTTATGATCAGTAACAGCGATAATATCCAGCCCCAGTTCCAGCGCCGTCTGCACCACCAAAGAAGGAGTCATCTCTACGGAAGCGCAAGGAGACAACACCGTATGCACATGCAGATCCGTCAAATAGGCTCGCATAACTCTTGGCCCACGCCTAATGCATGGAGCCGGCAAACAATATCAAAGGCAGACAAATCTGTCACTAAAAGAGGCATCCCTACTTCGTCCGCCTTAGCCAGCGCCTCTGCTTCCGGCTTGGCGCCTCCGGCAACAATTACTGCAGCCATGCCCGCCAAGGAAGCAACAGCCAACAAATTCACATGACTTTGCATGGTCACCCATACAGTCCCCTCGCCAGCCTGCGCTAAAGCGCAGCTCATCAAATCAGATACAAACCCTCCCTGCACTTCACGTTGCAGCCCCTGCGCTCCTCCGGCAAGCTTCAGCGGCAATTCCCGCGTTAAATCGGCTACCAGCACAACCTCCACCTCAGCTTTCTTCTTCGCTTTTATCCAAGGAAGGCGGCAATTTCTCCGCCAAATTTTTCATTTCCTGCGCTAAATCGCGTACTCGCTGACGCAGCAAAAATACACAATCCGTCTCGCTGGCCTGGCCCTGAACAATGTCCTCCGCCAAAGCCCGGCAGTTCGGAGATCCACAAGAGCCACAGTCTAACCCCGGAAGCTTATACAGCATTTCTTCCATACTTTCTACTTTTCGCAACGCTTCGCGTATATCCTGATCCAGGCGCAGCACCGGTTTTGGCAGCGGCAGCGGCAACACTTCTACATCCCTGGGTTTTTCAGGCGTCTTCGCCGGCCAGATGGAAGCCCGCCCGCGAAGCTGCGTCTCGCCTACAAAACGATTAACCGCCGTTAAGGGCCCGCCTATACAGCCGCCGGCACAGGCCAATGCCTCGATATAACGCACCTGCCCCAACGTCCCGAAAGCAACCTGCTCCAAAAGCTGACTGACTTGTTCTATTCCATCTACCACTAACACGCTATCTTCTAGTACGCCTTGACTTTCCCCGCCGGCCAATGCCCAGCCGGCTCCCAGCCAGCTAGATTCCACCTCAATCTCAGGACATTCTTTGTCGTGAACTTTCGCCAGCAAATCCCCGTAAAAATGGGAAATAGCGATAGCCCCGTCGATAATGCCTTCAGCTTGTTTAACCGCTGTCATCTTCGCCGGACAAGGCGTCAAAAACCAAACCCCTATTTTTTCCGGCGACAGCCCCGTCTGTTCCGCCGCTCTGGCTCTAGCCCGCCGAGCTGTGACCGTCACAGGCGCCTCCATAGGAACCAGGCAAGGAATCAAATCCGGAAATTTCACCTGCACCAATCGCACAACCGCAGGACATGCTGAGGAAATCAGCGGCTTAGGAACGTCTTTTCTTTGCAGCAATCGTTTTACTGCCGCAGTCACGTCAGCCGCCCCTAATGCCACTTCACACACTGCATCAAAGCCAAGCTGCAGCAAACCTCCCAAAATTCGCCCTACTGATATGGTTGCTGGAAATTGAGCATATAGCGACGGCGCTGGCAAGGCCACATTGTAGGAAAATCGTTCTAAGCAATCCATGGCGTCTGTTATAGTTGTCTTCGCCTTTGCCGGACAAAGGCGGATACATTCGCCGCAATCAATACAACGTTCTTCCAAAATACGCGCCTTCCCGGCACGCACTCGAATAGCTTCCATGGGACAATGTTTAGCACAAACTACACAGCCCCGGCACCGCGCTTCGATTAAACGCACCGAATGAAAATAGCTGTCACTCATGCTCTGCTCCCCTCTGATGCCGAAACAACATAGAAACCGACGTACCCACCCCCGGTTTGGAGTCGATTACCAATTCATCGGCGCAACGCTTCATATTCGGCAAGCCCATCCCCGCGCCAAACCCCATTTCACGAATTTCCGGCGGTGCTGTAGAAAAGCCTTCGCGCATTGCTTGACTTACATCTGCAATGCCTGGTCCTTCATCTTCTACAACCACTTTCGTCTCCTCAGCCGTTACACTCGCCCGCATCACGCCACGCCGCGCATGAATAATTACATTTAACTCCGCTTCATAGGCTCCCACCGAAGCCCGACGGATCACATCTCCCGGAAGCCCCAACCGACGCATAACATCTTTTAATTGCATAGCGCCATCGCCAGCCCGTGAAAAATCGAAGCCCTTTATGGGCCATTCTTTCTGCCAAGCATTCATTTTTTCCTGCTCCATTTTTTCACCACCACTTGTACACAATCTTTTATGTATACAATTGAGTTAGAGCTTTCACAATTCTCAAATAAAACCAAAAGCGTGTCAAGATGCATTTGGAATGAACATCTCTTGACACGCTTTGTACTTTTTGCTCTATATTCGCTTTATTTAATGTAAGTTCCTGCAACTTAGTTATAAAAATTTCAAAACCTAGTCTCCTCTGACTTTGAGAAGAATAAAGATTTGGCTGCAACGACGATGATAGCGTTTAATAGCCAAAAGAGCATGGACAATTGTATATTGAACAGAACATAGTCAGTCAGGCCATTAAAGAACAAGCCGCCTAGCGCCGCCAACAAGCCTAATAACAGGCCCGCCAACCACGTATCCTTCGTTTCTTTCAAAACTCTTCGGGCTTTACGCCAATGGCCATACATTACAGTCAGAAAAGCGACAAATCCTGGTAAACCAATTTCTGCAGCGATATTCAAATACATATTATGAGCATGAAAAATTTTAGTATGGCCGTCGTTAATAAAAAAGTCATATTCCGGATAGACCATCCAGTACGCTCCCCAGCCGATACCGGAAAAAGGATTGTCCATAATCATAGCGATCGTACTTTCCCATAAAGCGATGCGCAAAGTAGATGAAGTATCCGTAGGATTTAAAATGGAAGTCAAACGTGCCAAAATACTGTCTTGCGCCACCAGCAAACCTAGTGGCAGCAAGCAAAAAATCCAAAAAATGCGACGGTTATGAAGCCAGCCATAAATGGCTACAACCGCAGCCACGCTCAGCCAAGCGCCGCGCGAATACGTATACACTAAGCAAAGACCGAAAAGCGCTGTTAATCCAAGGAGCAGCCCTTTCTCCTTCCAGCTTCTGGCGGCAAACGCCATCCCGCTGGCCAACGCCATCATCATAACCAGATATCCCGCCAAAAGGTTAGGGTTTTCCAAGGTCGAAAACACCCGCGTCTTAAGCTCCGGAAACTGTTCCCCGTCCACCCATTGCGTCGCAGAAATATCAAAACCAACGACATACTGATATAAGCCATAGACAGCCACCAAAAACGCAGAACACAGCACAACCCATATTAGCTTGCGCAATTGTTCCGCCGATTGCAAATTGCAAACCACCAGATAGTACAGCAGCACATATCGTCCCATTAGATGCGTGTAATTATAAAGACTAAAACCAGGATCCGGCGAAGCCAAAATGGAAAGAGCCCCTAAAATAGTGACAGCTCCCACCGCCCCATCCAAATAAGTAACTTGCCAGTTACGACCACTGCGAAACCATATAGCTTTTGCCCCCCATCCTAGGGTGCCGATCATTAAAAACACACTTGCGACATCTAAAGAAAGCGGCAAAAAAAAGGCCACTGCGTAAATGCAGTGCTCTATCAAAAAAGCCAGCCGCCCTTCCCAACCATTTTTACACACTTCGTTCATAAACATCCTCCGCATCCTTGTTCTCCACCAATTATAGCCTGTCCCTGCTGCGGATACAAGAGACAGCGAGCAAGACGGAGTTGGGTCGAACAGGAGAACCGGCGACGGCGCAGGATGCGACTAGGGTCGGTTGCGCCACGGATGGCATGGCAACCGACATCCATAGAGGGTACGCAGGAGAAAAAAGCACCTGATTTTTAACGGGCGTAGATGGAGGACACGACGGAGTTAGGAGATTTACACAGAAACAGAGAAAAGGCCAGAGTTAGCAGAGGAAACGCTAGTAAACAGCGGCGATTGCGTACAAAAAAAGCATTCCTTCGGCAGGAATGCTTTTTCTCTTTATATTTTTTGCCAAGGCGCAAAAGCCTGTTGCAGCTCTAGTACGTCAAATTTGAACTCCCGCCGCATCCAGACATCCTCCGGCAACTGCCGGCTGACCTGGTGAGACATTTCGCCCAAGGCTTCACGAATGGTCGGCGGATGCGCTTCGCACGTAAATGATGCATGATCCAGCCAACGTTGCTGCTGGTGAAACCAAGAGCGCGCCTGTAATTGATTAGAAGTCTGCCCCCGCAGAATTTCCAGAGTAATGACAGGACTAGCTCCCGGTACTGGCGGTTCCGCTAAAGGTTCTACCAGCCCCTTGGTCCCATGATAACGCCATGTCCCCTCCGGCAAGGCGTTTTGAAAAAAACGCTGAGCAAACTCTTCAATGCGCATGACCATACCTCCTTGTCACTTTCCGTAGACAACTTTACCAAATTTCGACAAGGAGGTAAACATGTATCATCTAAATATTTTGTATTCTTTGCTGATTTGTAATTATTTGTTTTGCAATTTTCCCAGAAGAAGAGGCCGTACCGCGCCTAGCAAGTATAGCGACCCTGCTACGCAAGCCACTTTCTGCGGCTCTTGCTCCGCCAATTGCAACAACCGGTTTACACCCTCTCCCCAATCCTGCACTGCTTCCACTTGGTGCGGCGGAAAATGGCTCGCCAAATCCTTCGCTTCTGCGGCGCGTTCTGAAAGAGGCCTCACCGCAATGACCCGATCTTGTTCCCGCACCAAAATGCTGGTAATACCATCAATATCCTTATCCTTTAAAATACCTAATAAAAAAAGCACCGCATCCCCTGGAAACACTTGGTCCAATGTGCGCCGCAGCACCGCAGCGCCAGCCGGATTATGCGCCCCGTCAACCACCAGCGGCGGCTGGGTGCGCAGCACTTCAAAGCGCCCCGGCCAGCAAGCCTTTGCCAAACCGCTAGCAACAGCTTCCTGGTTCACTGCGGTTTCCCTTAATGCTAACGCCGCCATTACCGCCAACGAGGCGTTATATGCTTGATGTTCCCCCACAAGGCGCGCCTGCAAAGACCAGTTGGATCCGTCAGGCTGCTGCAGCCTCCAGGAAATTCCGTTTAAAGACATAGACTGTATCTGGGCTTGCCATTCTTCGCCGAGCACTTGCACCACCGCGCCGCACTCAGCCGCTCGGCGTCGGATAACCTCAAGCGCCTCTCCCTGCGCAGCCGTCAAGACTTGAGCGTTTTTCTTGATAATCCCCGCCTTATGTTCAGCTATTTCCCTCACCGTAGACCCGCAGCGATCCTCATGTTCCAGGGTCACATTGGTAATTACCGCCACCCGACTGTCAATGACATTAGTTGAATCCAGGCTCCCGCCCAGCCCAACTTCAATTACTGCGTAGTCCACTTTCATGACCGCAAACACGACAAATGCAGCTGCCGTCAGCACCTCAAACTGTGTCGGATGTTCCAAGCCGTCCCGCTCCATCTCTCGCGCCGCTGCAGCCGTTTGTTCAATCGCGTCGGCAAAAACAGACTCTTCCACTTCCAAGCCGTCAATACGCATACGTTCTGTATAACGTTCCAGATGCGGCGACGTATACATGCCGGTACGAAAACCGGCTTCCCGCAAAACAGCAGCCAAACAAGCTGTCGTAGATCCCTTGCCGTTTGTGCCGGTAATATGAATGGTAGGATATTTTTTCTCCGGATGCCCTAAACGAATTACCAGCTCCTGCATCCGTTCCAAACCCAGACGAATGCCAAAACGCGACAAACCTTCCAAGTATGCAATCGACTCTTGATAAGTCATCGAAAAACCTCCTTTCAAGTTTACGCACTTTCTAAATTGAGTATTGATCGCTAGAAGGAAAGCACTGCTGAAATGAGCTGTCCAGATTGGCAAAGAATTTTTTGCTTCTATCTAGGCGACAAATCACAGGCATAGCGGCGCTATGTCGAAGATTTGACAACGCAGAGAGAGAAAAAAGGCTCGACAAGATGGATGGCAAATAAAGCAATGCTTTCCCTTAAAACTAACGCCGCTGCCACCAGAGGGGGCAGCGGCGCATTGTAGAACTCCGTAGATTACAACGTTGCTAAATAGTCCATGCGTTCGCGGATTGCGCCTAATTTTTCCTCGCACTCTTGCGCTTTAGCGCGTTCTTTTTCAACTACCGCCGCCGGTGCTTTAGCCATAAAGCCTTCGTTGCCAAGCTTGCCGGTAATCCTCGCTAGTTCCTTGGTCAGAGCTTCACGCTCTTTCGAGAGGCGGGCCGTTTCTTTTTCTACGTCAATCAAGCCCTTAAGCGGCAGGTATACTTCCAGCCCAGCTACCACAGTCGCCATCGCGTTCTCCGGTTTTTCCGCGCCCACTGCCGGCAAGGTCACAGGCTCTGCCGCCGCCAATTGACGGAAATATCCTTCGTTTTGCTGCAGCACGCTGCGCACATCTTCACTGCCTGCCTGCAGAATCACTTCGCTGCGCCGTCCCGGTGGCACATTCATTTCCGCCCGCATGTTACGTATGCCTTTGACGGCCTCCATGATCAGGTTCATCTGCGTTTCTGCCGCGGCATCATTCCGTTCCGTCTGCGCAGAAGGCCAAGAGGCTTTCATAATGCTGCTGCCTTCATGAGGCAGATGCTGCCAGATTTCTTCGGTAATAAAAGGCATGAAAGGATGCAGCAGACGCATGGTTCCTTCCAGAACCTCCCATAACACATACTGGGCCACCGCGCGCTGCTCCGCTTCTTCCTTGTTGTACAAACGCGGCTTCGCCATTTCAATATACCAATCGCAGTACTCGCCCCAAAGGAATTCATACACCAAGCGAGCTGCCTCTCCCAGTTCGAAGCGGCCCAGGTTATCGGTCACCGCTTTAGCCACTTTGTCATAGCGGCTGAGAATCCAGCGATCCGCCAAGGTCAGCTGTTCCGCCTGCGGCGCCTGGCCGTTAAAGCCTTCCAGGTTCATCAGCACAAAGCGGGAAGCGTTCCAAATTTTATTGGCGAAGTTACGGCTGGCTTCCACCCGCTCCCAATAAAAACGCATATCATTGCCAGGCGTGTTGCCTGTAATCAGCATAAAGCGCAGCGTATCGGCGCCATACTTCTCCACTACTTCCAGCGGATCAATGCCATTCCCCAACGACTTGGACATTTTTCGTCCCTGGCTGTCGCGCACCAAACCATGAATGAAGACATGATGGAAAGGAATTTCCTGCTTGAATTCTAGGCCCATCATAATCATCCGCGCTACCCAGAAGAAAATAATATCATAACCGGTTACCAACACGCTTGTGGGATAAAACTGCCGCAACTCCACAGTGTTTTCCGGCCACCCCATCGTAGAAAAAGGCCATAACGCGGAGCTAAACCACGTATCCAGCACGTCTGGATCCTGCTCGACAGCGCCGCCGCAATGCGGGCAAACTGTCAGATCATCCCGGGAAACAATGGTTTTGCCGCAGCTTTCGCAGTACCAAGCGGGAATGCGGTGTCCCCACCAAATTTGCCGGGAAATACACCAGTCGCGGATGTTTTCCAACCAGTTCAAATAAGTGCGACTGAAACGCTCCGGCACAAACTGCACCCGACCATCCCGAACTACTTCCATCGCCGGTTTCGCCAATGGTTCCATTTTCACAAACCACTGTTTAGATACCAATGGCTCCACAACGGTTCCGCAGCGCTGGCAATGGCCCACTGCATGCGGATGGCTTTCTACCTTAACCAAAACGCCCATCGCTTCCAAGTCCGCCAAAAGCTCTTTGCGACACTCGTAACGATCCTGTCCGGCGTATTTACCAGCCTCTTCGGTCATATTTCCTTCGGGTCCAATAACTACAACCTGTTCCAGTTTGTGACGCTGCCCCATCTCAAAATCGTTAGGATCATGGGCTGGCGTAATTTTTACAGCCCCTGTACCAAAGGAAGGATCAACATAGTCATCCGCTAAAAGAGGAATGCGACGATTCACCACCGGCAGAATCAAAGTTTTGCCGATTAAATCCTTGTAACGCGCATCGTCCGGATGCACCGCCACCGCCGTATCGCCCAACATGGTCTCAGGACGCGTGGTGGCAATGATCACGTGACGGCCGGCTTCACCTTCCACTTCATAGCGCAGATGATACAAATGACCTTCTTTTTCCTCATGCTCTACTTCAATATCGCTTAAAGCCGTATGACAACGCACACACCAATTGGTAATGCGGTGTCCTTGATAAATCAGCCCCTTTTCATATAGAGAAACAAAGACCTCCCGAACAGCTTGAGAACATCCTTCATCCATCGTAAAGCGTTCCCGCTCCCAATCACAGGAAGCTCCCAAGCTCCGCAGTTGCCTAGTAATACGGTCGCCATACTGCTGTTTCCATTCCCAAACGCGTTCAATGAAAGCATCACGCCCTAGATCATAACGGCTTTTGCCTTCTTCTTTTTTCAGCATCTCTTCCACTTTAATTTGGGTAGCAATGCCTGCATGGTCAGTGCCGGGCATCCAAAGAGTGTCGTCGCCGCGCATCCGATGCCAACGAATTAAAATATCCTGCAACGTATTATCAAGAGCATGCCCCATATGCAACTGCCCCGTTACATTAGGCGGTGGAATTACAATACTGAAAGCATCTTTTTGTTCATTAGCTTCTGCATGAAAGCAGCCTTCTTTTTCCCAAGCTGTATACCATTTTTCTTCGACACCCTTGGGATCATACACACTGGATAAGTTTTTCTCTGTCATGCCTGTTCCCCTTTCAACAATAAAAGGCCTTTTCATCCTTTTTGTAAGGACGAAAAAGCCTCATTTCGCGGTACCACCTTGCTTCTCCGGGTCGCCCCGGACTCTAACGGCTGTAACATAGCCGCCGACGGCTGCGCCTACTATTGGGTTCAGCGCAGCAGCTCCGGGAGGACCTTCAACCATCGTTTCCGTAAGACCTTCCAGCCAAGGGTCTTTTCTCTGACCGCAATTCGACGTCTACTCTTCCCATCTTCACTTTCTATGCAATTATTTTTATCATACCTGCTTGCTTATTCCTTGTCAACACCGCTTTACTTACAATAACTTTCAGGCTTTTCAATCTTGCATTATGTATTTTTCCAGTGTATGATCTTAACAAAAGACCTCTCAAGAGGAAAAGGAGTGAGCTTTTCTTGCGCAGTGATATTGTAAAAAAAGGTTCCACCCGTGCCGCCCATCGTACTCTCTTTTATGCTATGGGCTTTGGTCCTGATGAGCTGAAAAAGCCTCTCATCGGCATTGTCAATTCCTTTAATGAAATCATTCCCGGTCACATGCATTTGCGTGAAATTGCCGAAGCAGCCAAGCAGGGGGTTTTGGCCGCCGGCGGTACTCCCATGGAATTTCCAGCTATCGGCATCTGTGATGGCATTGCCATGGGCCATGACGGCATGAAATTCCCCTTGGCCAGCCGAGAGCTTATTGCCGATTCCATTGAATCCGTAGCAACCGCTCACGGTTTCGATGGTCTGGTACTCATTCCTAACTGTGACAAAATTGTTCCAGGCATGCTCATGGCTGCCGCTCGCTTGAATATTCCTTCGGTCGTCGTCAGCGGCGGTCCTATGCTAGCTGGCCGCCATCAAGGCAAGGATATCAGCGTCAGCAATCTCTTTGAGGCTGCCGGCCGTTTTGAGGCCGGTAAAATTTCCGCCGAAGAGTTAGAGGATCTCGAAGCCTCCGGCTGTCCCGGCTGCGGTTCCTGTGCGGGCCTCTTCACCGCCAACAGCATGAACTGCCTAACAGAAGTACTTGGCATGGGCCTGCCCGGGAATGGCACGATTCCAGCCGTCTATAACGGACAACGACGTTTGCTGGCAAAAAAAGCCGGCAAAGTCATCTTAGATTTGGTGGCTAACGACATCAAACCGCGCGATATCTTAACGCCTGCCGCTTTCCACAACGCTATTGCCGTCGACATGGGCATTGGCGGCTCCTCCAACACCGTCCTGCATTTGCTGGCTATCGCCCACGAAGCCGGTGTTCCCTTGGCGCCGGAAACCTTTGACCAAATTAGCGCCAAAACGCCGTACATCGCCAAACTCAGCCCTGCCGGCAGCCATCATCTGCAGGATCTGAACGAAGCCGGGGGCATCAACGCCGTTATTAAAGAGCTGGCTAAAAAGAATGTCATCGATTTAACTGCCCGCACTGTTGACGGCACGATGGGTGAACGTGTAGCACAGGCAGTCATCTTACGGCCTGATGTCATTCGTACCGTCGAAGATCCTTACATGAACAAAGGCGGCATCGCCATTCTCAAGGGCAACTTAGCCCCAGATACCGCGGTCGTCAAGGAAAGCGCCGTAGCGCCGGATATGCTTAACTTCACCGGCCCTGCCAAATGCTTTGATTCCGAAGAAGACGCAATCGATGCCATTATCGCCAAAAAAGTCCAGAACGGCGACGTCGTCATCATCCGCTACGAAGGCCCCAAAGGCGGCCCGGGTATGCGAGAAATGCTCAACCCCACCGCCGTTATCGCCGGCATGGGTCTCAAGGTAGCGCTCTTGACGGACGGCCGCTTCAGCGGCGCGACCCGCGGCGCCTGCATCGGCCATATTTCCCCGGAAGCCCGAGACGGAGGCCCCTTAGCTTTTGTCCAAAACGGTGACACCATTGAAATCGACATCCCTGGCCGCAAGCTGAATGTAGCGATTAGCGATGACGAAATGGCCAAGCGCAAGGCTGCCTGGCAGCCGCCAGCTCCTAAAGTGGACAAAGGCTACCTGGTCCGCTACGCTCGCATGGTCACCTCGGCCAACAGCGGCGCAGTGCTGAAGTAGGAATCAAGAAAGCCAACGGGGTTGGATATGCTGCCGTTTATACAGAACTTCCTAGTCCTTGGAAAATTTAGGATTTTCATCCGTAAAAGCTTATAAATTCTGGTATAGTATCAAAAACACCATTGGCTGACCGCAAGGTCCTCCAATGGTGTTTTTTATGTCTATATTATTTGCGTTTGCTTTTCAGATACTCATCCATGGCGGCGGCGGCTTTTTTGCCGGCCCCCATGGCCAAAATAACTGTCGCAGCGCCGGTGACAACGTCACCACCGGCAAAAACGCCTTCGCGGCTGGTAGCGCCGGTTTCCGCGTCAGCTACAATATTACCGCGGCGGTTGACTTCCAGACCTTTGGTTGTCTGCTGCACCAGCGGATTCGGGCCCTGGCCGATGGCCATGATCACCGTATCTACATCCAGCTCAAACTCCGAACCTGGTACCGCTTCCGGACGTCTGCGTCCTGAGGCGTCCGGCTCGCCCAAAGTCATGCGGATGCAACGCAATTGGCGTACCCAGCCTTCAGCATCGCCCAAGATTTCCACCGGATTGTTGAGAAGCTGAAAATCAATGCCTTCTTCTTTGGCATGATGCACTTCTTCCAAACGCGCCGGCAGTTCGGCTTCGGAACGGCGATAGACGATATAAACCTTCTCCGCTCCCAGGCGCAGCGCCGTACGAGCGGCGTCCATGGCTACATTGCCGCCGCCGACAACGGCGACGCGGCGTCCCACGTGAATGGGGGTAGCGCATTCGGGAAAACGGTAGGCTTTCATCAAATTGCAGCGGGTCAAAAACTCATTAGCCGAATAAACGCCATTGTACTGTTCTCCGGGAATACCCATAAAATGAGGCAGCCCTGCGCCAGTAGCAATAAACACAGCTTCAAAGCCCTCTTCTTCCATCAGCTCGTCAATAGTATAAGTCTGGCCGATAACGACATTGACTTCAATATCCACGCCCAGTTTCCGCAAGGCGTCAATTTCTGCTTGAACCACTTCTTCTTTAGGCAGGCGAAATTCTGGAATGCCATACACCAGCACGCCTCCCGGACGGTGCAAGGCTTCAAATACCGTCACCTTATAGCCGCGCTTGGCCATTTCGCCAGCAGCGGTCAAGCCCGCCGGTCCTGAACCGATGACAGCGACTTTCTGAGCGTCAGCCGCAGCCGTCTCTTCTTGCGGTTCATCCTGGCTGCGTACCGTGTCAGCCGTATAGCGTTCCAAACGGCCAATACCAACAGCCTCGCCTTTTTTCGCCAAGACGCAGTACTTTTCGCACTGTTCTTCCTGCGGGCAGACGCGGCCGCAAACAGCTGGCAAACCATTATATTCTTTCAGCACTTCCCTGGCCCCAACAACGTCGCCGGTTTTCAGCTTGCCGATAAATCCGGGAATATCGACTCCCACCGGACATCCCTGACGACAAGGAGCGGTTTTGCACTGCAAACAGCGCGCCGCTTCGGTCAAGGCCTGTTCTTCAGAATACCCCAACGTCACTTCTTTGAAGTTGCGGCCGCGCTCTATGGCGTCTTGTTCCGGCATAGGCGTTTTTTTCAGCGAGAGTGACATTGGCATTGCCCTCCTTCATGATGACCGTGGCCGCCGCAGCTGTGTTCTGTATGGCGAGCTTCCTGGCTCTTATACATGCGTTGTCTGGACATGAGCGCGTCAAAATCAACCTTATGGGCGTCAAATTCCGGTCCGTCTACACAGGCAAATTTAACTTCATCCCCTAGGGACACACGGCAGCCGCCGCACATGCCAGTGCCGTCGACCATAACTGGATTGAGGCTGACAACCGTCGGCACGCCAAAGGAACGAGTGGTTTCCGCTACGCTTTTCATCATAATGACGGGTCCGATAGCCATAACCAAGTCAATTTTCTTGCCGGACTCCAAGAGCCGCTGCAAGGGACCTGTTACACGGCCAGCTTCGCCATAAGAGCCGTCATCCGTAGTGACCACCAATTCATCACTGACCGCAGCCATTTCTTTTTCATAAATCAAGAGATCCTTGTTGCGAGCGCCAATGATGGAAATCACTTCGTTCCCAGCTTGTTTCATCCCCCTGGCAATGGGATATACAGGCGCTACGCCAATACCGCCGCCTACGCAAATAACCGTCCCCAGCTTTTCGATATGTGTTTTTTGTCCCAAAGGCCCTACTAAATCATGCAGGCTCTGGCCCTGCTCTAATTGTCCCATCAGTCGGGTGCTAGCGCCCACTTCTTGAAAAATCAGCACAATCGTGCCGGCTTCGCGGTTAAAATCGGCAATCGTCAGAGGAATGCGCTCCCCTTCTTCGTCCACACGGACAATGACAAATTGCCCAGGCTGCGCTTTCTTGGCAATGCGCGGCGCCGCAACTTCAAAAAGCTTGACGTCAGCAGACAGACTTTCTTTACGTACAATCTGGTACATGCTCTTCCTCCTTCGAATTTTAGAACAAACCGCTGATGCGGCCCTTCACATCGATATCCATGCGTTCCGCCGCCGGACGCTTTGGCAGCCCCGGCATGGTCATGATGTCGCCGGTGAGGGCCACCAAAAAGCCAGCCCCAGCGGCCACGCGCACTTCCCGTACGGTAATAGTAAAGCCTTCCGGCCGTCCCAGCTTGCGCATATCGTCAGACAAAGAATACTGGGTCTTCGCCATGCAAATCGGGGTCTTATCATAGCCCAGTGCATTCAGCTCGGCAATGGCCTTATCCGCCGCCGCTGTATAGTTTACATCCGCCGCTCCATAGATTTCTTTGGCAATGGCGGCAATTTTTTCTTTAATCGGCTGCGCTGCATCATAAAGCAGTTTGAAGTTGCTAGGCTGTTCGCAGGCTGCCAATACTTTCTTGGCCAGCTCTTCGCCGCCAGCGCCGCCTTTAGCCCAAACCTCGGATAAAGCCACTTCAGCGCCCAGCTTTTTGCAGCATTCTTCCACTCTGGCTAATTCCGCCGTCGTATCCGTCGGGAACGCATTAATGGCTACCACCGTCGGCAGACCGTATTTTTTCATGTTTTCAATATGCTTCGTCAAGTTGGCCATGCCGGCTTCCAAAGCCGTTAGGTTTTCTTGGCCCAGTTCTTCTTTCGCCACGCCGCCATGCATTTTGAGGGCTCGTACAGTCGCCACAATAACTGTGGCGCTTGGACGCAGGCCGGCAAAGCGGCACTTGATATCCAAAAACTTTTCGGCCCCCAAATCGGCGCCAAAACCAGCTTCCGTTACCACTACATCCGCCAGCTTCAAGGCGTATTTCGTCGCCATCACGCTATTGCAGCCATGAGCAATATTGGCAAAGGGACCGCCATGTACAAAAGCAGGTGTATGTTCCAGCGTCTGTACCATGTTTGGTTTAATGGCGTCCTTGAACAATAGCGTCAGCGCACCGGTCACGTTAAGCTGCGCTGCTGTGACCGGCTTATTATCGTACGTATATCCCACAATAATCCGGCCAATACGTTCCTTCATGTCCTCCAGATCGCTGGCTAAACACAAGATAGCCATCATCTCCGAAGCCACGGTAATGTCAAAACCGCTTTCACGCGGCACGCCGTGGACCTTGCCCCCAAGGCCGCAAATCACGCTGCGCAGCGCCCGATCATTTAAATCCAGCACGCGCCGCCAAGTAATGCGCCGCGGGTCAATATTCAGCTCATTACCTTGATGAATATGGTTGTCAAGAACAGCTGCCAACAGGTTATGCGCTGAAGTAATGGCGTGAAAATCACCGGTAAAATGCAGGTTAATGTCTTCCATCGGCACAACCTGGGCATAACCGCCGCCAGCGGCGCCGCCTTTAATTCCGAAACAAGGCCCCAACGACGGCTCGCGCAAAGCGATGGCCACCTTATGACCCAAACGCTTCAAAGCATCTCCCAGGCCAACGGTTGTCGTAGTTTTCCCTTCTCCAGCCGGAGTCGGATTGATGGCTGTCACCAACACCAATTTGCCATCAGGACGATTTTGTACCGCTTCCCAAGCTTCTCTGGACAACTTGGCTTTATAACGCCCGTACAACTCCAGCCCTTCTTCGGGAATCCCCAGATGCTGCGCTACTTCTGCGATAGGTTTCATAATTGCCTCTTGGGCAATTTCCACATCACTCTTCACTGCAATACCCTCCTCCAAAATCGCTTCTTACTGTGCCGCCAACTGCGCCGCCTTCACCGTATTGGCCAGCAGCATAGCAATCGTCAACAATCCTACGCCGCCAGGCACAGGCGTAATAGCTCCTGCAACTTGCTGCACCTTCTCAAAATCAACATCTCCCGCCAACTTGCCGTTTGGCAGACGGTTGATGCCTACGTCGATCACTACAGCGCCGCTCTTCACCATGTCTGCCGTAACAAAATGCGTTTTACCCACAGCGGCTACCAAAATGTCCGCTTGACGAGCCATAGCCGCCAAATCCTTCGTGCGGGAATGGCAGATGGTTACCGTGGCATTCCGGGCCAACAGCAATTGCGCCATTGGTTTCCCTACAATGTTGCTACGTCCAATAACGACGGCATGCTTACCTTGAATTTCCACCCCAGCCATCTCCAGCATTTTCACACAGCCAGCAGGCGTACACGGTACGAGATGCTCGTCTCCCACCGCTAGCCGCCCCGCATTAAGCGGGTGAAAACCATCGACATCCTTGGCCGGATCGATAGCCAGCAATACTTCCTGTTCTACTGCTCGCAGCGCTTTCGGCAAAGGTAGCTGCACTAAAATTCCATGCACTGTCTTATCTTGATTCAAGAGTTCAATAACAGCAAGTAATTCTTCCTTGCTTGCTGTTCCCGGCAAACGCACAATATCCGAACGAATGCCAAGCTCTAAACAAGCCTTATGCTTGTTGTTCACATATACCTGGGATGCCGCATCCTCACCAACCAACACTACTGTCAAGCCAGGAATCACACCGGTCTTTTCCAGCAGCGCCGCCGCATCCCGCCGTACTTCTTCTTTAATCTGCAGGGCAAATTCTTTGCCTGACAAAACACGAGCGGTCATGGTCAAGCCTCCTTTTTCTACATATAAAGACTTATGAGCGTGAAAATAAACACCAAAATACTCACCAGACCATTACGCATAAAATACGCTTGCGTCACCCGACTTAAATCATCCGGTTCCACCAGCCGATGCTGGTATACCAACACCGCTGCGGCGCAAGCCACTCCTATGTAATAGGGCCAGGCTAAAGAAAATAGCGCTCCCGCAAGAAGAAAGCACAAAATACTTAGTCCATGCATCAGCTTGGCAAAAAATAGCGCCCTCCGCAAGCCAAAGCGCAGCGGCATGGAATGCAGACGCTGCCGTCCATCAAAAAGCACATCCTGGCTGCCGTAAATCACATCAAAGGCGGCAATCCAAATTGCTACCGCCAAGCCTAAAATCACAATTGCCGCAGTCAGTTCGCCCTTTACCGCCATCCAAGCGCCAATAGGCGCAATCGAAAGAGCCAGTCCCAACACCAAATGACAGGTCCAGGAAATACGCTTCATATAAGGATACAGAGTAAACGGAATCACCGCTACCGGCGCTAAAGGAATGCAAATCGGATGCAAATGACTGGCGGCAAAAAAGAACACCGCCAGACTGACCGCAATCAACAATACCGCTTCCCAAGGCTTCACCGCGCCGGTTACCATTGGCCGAGCCTTAAAGCGCGGATGCAGGCGATCATACTTTAGATCAATCAAGTTGTTCAAAGCCAATGCCGCACTGCGGGCGCCCACCATGGCGACGGTCACCCACAAAAGATCGCTGCCTGAAGGCCAGCCTCCCGAGGCCAAGACCAATCCCATGTAAGCGAAAGGCAGCGCGAATACCGAGTGCGACAAGGCAATGTTATCCATGTGCGCTTTTATCTTACTCAAGATTCAATTCCTTCCATTTCGCATCAACTCGTTTTTTTACCTCTTCTGACATAACAATTTCATCCGGCCATTCGCGGCTGTACCCTTCCGAAGGCCAGGTCTTGGTAGCGTCAATGCCAACCTTAGTCCCCCAATTCGGCATAGGAGACGAATGATCCAACACGTCCAGCGGCCCGTCCACCATCACAATATCGCGCCGAGCGTCAATATTGTTAAATACGCGCCACCAAACCTCCTGCTCATCTTGGACATTAACATGCTCATCCACAATGATCACCATCTTGGTAAACATCATCTGCCCCATGCCCCAGACAGCGTGCATTACCTTCTTAGCGTGCTGCGGGAAGCTCTTCTTAATGGAAATCATGGCGCAATTGTGGAACACCCCTGCCAAAGGCAGATTGATATCCACAATCTCCGGGAGCTGCGACTTCAATACAGGCAGGAAAATTCGTTCTGTCGCCTTGGCCATATAGCAGTCCTCCATGGGAGGTTTGCCTACAATCGTCGCCGGATAGATGGGATTCTTCCGATGGGTAATGCAGGTAATATGAAATACAGGATATTCGTCAGCCAGTGAATAATAGCCCGTGTGGTCTCCAAAAGGCCCTTCGCGGCGCAGCTCATCCAGCAGCACGTAGCCTTCCAGGATAATTTCCGCATGCGCCGGCACTTCTAAGTCTACAGTCTCACATTTTACCAGTTCCACGGCTTTTTTGCGCAAAAAGCCGGCAAATACCATTTCATCGATATCCTTCGGCAAGGGAGCCGTTGCGCAATACGTCAGTACCGGATCCGCTCCAATGGCTACGGCCACCTCAATGCGGTCTTTGCCCAATTCCTGGTGAGCCCGGAAATTTTCAGCGCCATTTTTATGAATATGCCAATGCATGCCTGTCGTCTGACCGTCAAACACCTGCATGCGGTACATGCCTACATTGCGCTTGCCATTGCGAGGATTTTTGGTAAAAACCAACGGCAACGTAATAAATTTACCAGCATCGTCTGGCCAACATTGCAAAATAGGAAACGCTTCCAACGTCGGCGCATCTTTAATAATGACTTCTTTACAGGGGCCTGTTTTTACATACTTCGGAAAATTGATGGCGCTTTTCGCTTTCGGAATCAGCTTTAATAAATCAAGCTTGTTTTGCAAAGAAATATGAGGCAATCGAAAAATTTCCGCAATATCCTCGGCAATATCGTCAAGTTTTTCCGCTCCCAACGCTAAAGCCATGCGCTCCATACTGCCAAAAGCATTCATCAAGACCGGCGCAGTATGCCCTTTAACATTTTCAAAGAGCAACGCTACATTCTTTTCCCCGGTCATCTTAGAAACGCGATCAGTTATTTCCGTAATCTCCAAATCACAATCCACTTCGGTCTGAATGCGCTTTAAAAGTCCCCGCTGCTCCAGATCACGAATGAATTCCCGTAAATCATTATAGGCCACAAGCAATCTCCTTTCTCTATCCAAACCAATATTTCTACCATATTGACCGCTTTTCATTTTCTCCTCGGCTCTATATGGCTTCTTCAACGCTAAAAAGCAGGGAAGAATGCGTCCGCCGCATGCTCTTCCCTGCTGCAATATCTTCCTTGTCAGCGGCGCAGTATATAACGCACCACCCACAAACTTGCCTCATAAAGCAGAATAATGGGAATGGCAATCATTGACTGAGTAAACACGTCCGGTGTCGGCGAAATAATCGCCCCCACAATAAAAGAACCTACCAAAACCACTTTGCGTTTCGCACGTAAAAAAGCAGATGTAATAATGCCCATTTTTGCTAAAACAATTACAAATAACGGTAATTCAAACACAAAGCCGAATGGCAATAACATCGAAACAAAAAAAGATAGATATTGGCCTAACGAAAACATTGGTGTTAGCGTTTCCGTGGCAAAGCCCATAAAAAACTGGGTAGCCGCTGGTAATACAAGAAAATAAGAAAACAAAATACCGACAAAAAACAGCAGCACAGAAGAAGGAAGCAGCACCAGCAGCATCTTGCGTTCCTTCTGTGTTAACGCCGGTACGACAAAAGCCCATACCTGGTATAAAACAATAGGTAAAGCCAGCAAAAAGCCGGCAAATACGGAAACCTTCAAATAAGCAAAAAAGGCTTCCATCGGATTCAAATAATATAATTTCCCCGCTGGCGCCGTAATCATGGCCACCAGTTGTTCGGCATAAAAATAACAAGCGCCGGAACCTACAGCCACCGCAGCCAGAACGATTAAAATCCGTCGGCGTAATTCTTCCAAATGGCCCACTAGAGACATCTCATCTTCGCCAGACGGCGGTTCCACCGGCTCCGGCTCCGTATTGATCACGGCAGGCTGGGAATCCTCTTCACGTTTTTTATCATCTGTGGACATGCGCAACCTCACTTTTTCTCCGGTGCCTGTTGTTCCTTCTCCACGGCTTTCACGTCAATGGTTTTAGACTCTTCCGGTTTTGTTTCTTCGCTTGCCACAGTAGTTGCTTTACGAAATTCCTGCAAACTCCGTCCCAAGGCTTTACCAACATCCGGTAATTTCCCTGGTCCAAAAACCACCAAAGCAATCACCAAAATCAAAACCAGTTCAGGCATACTAAAGCTGAACATATTGCCACAACCCTTCTCTGCTATTGCTTGCGTAAATCCATGTATTTCATTATACCGTTCAACTAAAAAAAAGACAACTAAGAAGGGCGGCAGGCTTACGCCTGCCGCCCTTCTTTCTTCAATTCCTTAAGGTAGCATCCAATGCAAACTATACGCCTGCAAGTACGTCAACACAGACATAAAGATCAACATCGCAATACTATGTCCCACAGTAAAGCGGAAGATATCGCCTTCGTGACCGACCATACCGGTAGCAGCAGTAGCAACGGAAATACTTTGGGGAGAAATCATTTTACCACAAACGCCGCCGGAAGAGTTAGCAGCTACCGTCAAGTAAGGATCTACGCCAATTTGTTCGGCAGCGGTACGCTGCATGCTGCCGAATAGCGCATTCGCCGACGTATCCGAGCCAGTCAAGAATACGCCCAACCAGCCAAGAATCGGCGAGAAGAATGGGAAGAGCGTCCCTGTTTTCGTGAAAGCAAGGCCCATTGTAGAGCTCATGCCCGAGAAGTTCATAATATACGCTAAACCGAGAATCATAGCAATGGTGCAAATCGGGAAAACCAATTGTTTTGTGGTACGAGCCAAGCAACTCATAGCGCGTCCCAAGCCATAATTGGGGATGATCAGCAAGGACAGCAAACCGGAGAAGAAAATAGCCGTACCTGCCGCTGACAGAAGATTCACTGTGTAAATAGCGCCGTAAGGAGTATTTTTAGCTACAACCGGCGCAGCCTTGATAACCATGTTGTGCAAACCAGGCCACTGCAGCGCAAACCATGGCATCTGTTTGTCGATATTCACAAGAACCTTCTTCAGGCCGATAAACTTATCATCCGCCCACAAGAACACTAAGAGAGCCAAAATCAAGTAAGGCGCCCAAGCGCGTAGCACTTCGCCCATGCTGTATTGCAGCTCAACTTTCCCTTCACCAGTTTGTTTTTCATCAGGGAATTTCCAGATCGTAGCCGGTTTCCAGATTTTCAGGAATATTAAGAGACCGACAATGGTCACAACTGCCGAGGTAATGTCCGGCAGATATGCATTTACATAGTTAGAGGTAAAAAACTGGGTGCCTGCGAAGCAAACGCCAGCTACAATCAAAGCCGGCAAAACTTCCATAGCCCGCTTCCAGCCAGCCATAGTCACGCACAGCCATAAGGGAACTAAGATGGACAGGAACGGCAACTGGCGTCCAACAACCTGACTGACATGCATCAGATCCAAGTTGGCAACTTGAGCCGCTACAACCACCGGAATCCCGATTGCGCCGAAAGCTACCGGCGCCGTATTGGCAATCAGACAAATACCGGCTGCATAGATGGGATTAAACCCCAAACCGGTCAACATGGCTGCCGTGATAGCTACCGGAGTACCAAAGCCAGCAGTGCCTTCAATAAAGGACCCAAATGCAAAGGCAATGAATAAGGCCTGTAAACGCCGATCATCAGTAATGGAAGCCAACGAATTTTTAATAATTTCGAATTCACCGGACTCCACGGTCATGTTGTACACCCAAATAGCAGTTACAACAATCCAGACGATCGGAAAGATACCAAATGCCGCCCCATACAATACAGAATTAATTGCATAGCCTGCAGGCATGCCCCAGGCAAAGATAGCAACAAGCACCGCCGAGGTTAAGCCAAACGCAGCCGCCACATGCCCTTTGGCCCTCTGTACACCCAACATAAAGAGAATGATAAAAAGAGGAATAGCCGCTACTAAAGCAGAGACAACAATATTACCAAGAGGATCGTATGTCTGAATCCATGTCATGCAATACACTCCTTTGCTTCCTTATTTCATCTCCTTAATAAAACGGGGGTTCAGCTTGTATTCCTTATTCATTGCCTTCCTGCGTCTTCTCAGTTCCTCCTTTCCCGCTTACTTCGGAAAGCAATACGGCAAGCCGGCGCAACCCGGTTACCTTCTTTTTCGCAATTTAGCTTTATTTTTTAATATTTTATATTTTTTCTGTCTTTTCTTAATTCTACTTACGTAACCAAAATCCTTCTCCCATCCTATCTTCTCAACCACTCGCATTGCCAGCATTCTTTCTTTTATTTCCTCTCGTTTAGTCTATATTTCTATTCAATACGACATTTTTCCAATAAAGTTCTTTCAGTTTTATCAGTTTTGTTTTTTGTATACTTTTATTTTATTCTATTTAATGCGATATTTTTCGTAAATTTAGATAGTGTCAAGGAATGTTCGCAAAAACCATCGCACTCCGAAATAGCTAAGCGCTTTTGCTCAACTGTTGTTGAATTTCGTTGATAAGCATAGGATTTATATAAGAACGCCCGCTAGACCAGTCCTCGCTATATTCGATAAGATAGCTGGTCACTAGGCGAATGTAGGAATCCATACTTGGGAAAATGCCTACGACTTTAGTGCGACGGCGTATTTCCCTGTTTAGCCGTTCCAGAAGATTGGTGGATGCAATTTTTCGAGCGTCAATTTGCCGGAAATTGAAGAAT